>NZ_JBCEWQ010000126.1:0-26572 GCF_038448545.1 Streptomyces sp. CLV115 | reverse complement strand
GTGCGGGGGCGGGCGGTGCCGCCTGGACCGGTGCGGGCGCGGGTACGGGGGCCTCGCCCCGTACCGCCGCACGCGCGACGGCGGGCCCTGTGCCCGGCTGTACGACGGGTGCCGCGGGCACGGGTGCGTGGGCCAGTGCCTCCGGCCCGGGTACGTAGCCCATGGCGGGCCCAGGTCCCGTGGTCGCGAAGGAGGCGCCCCGCTCCAGCCGGTCGAGCCGGGCCTGCAGCGAACGCTCGTCGTCGAAGGCCGCGGGCAGCAGCACCCGGGCGCAGATCAGCTCGACCTGGAGACGCGGCGAGGTCGCGCCGCGCATCTCCGTGAGCCCCTCGTTGACCAGGTCGGCGGCGCGGCTCAGCTCGGCGGCGCCGAAAACGGACGCCTGGGCCTGCATCCGCTCGACGACATCGGCGGGGGCGTCGATCAGCCCCTTCTCCCCGGCGTTCGGAACGGCGGCCAGGATCACCAGGTCGCGCAGCCGCTCCAGGAGGTCGGCGACGAACCGGCGCGGGTCGTTGCCGCCCTCGATCACCCGGTCCACGACCTCGAACGCCGCGGCACCGTCGCCCGCCGCGAAGGCGTCCACGACCGAGTCGAGCAGCGAGCCGTCGGTGTATCCGAGCAGCGAGGTCGCCATGGCGTATGTCACACCGTCGTCGCCCGCGCCGGCCAGCAACTGGTCCATCACCGACATCGAGTCACGCACGGATCCGGCCCCGGCCCGCACCACGAGCGGCAGCACGCCGTCCTCGACGGGGCTGTTCTCCTTGCCGCAGACCTCGGCGAGGTACTCGCGCAGGGTTCCCGGCGGCACCAGGCGGAACGGGTAGTGGTGCGTACGCGACCGGATGGTGCCGATCACCTTCTCGGGCTCGGTCGTGGCGAAGATGAACTTGAGGTGCTCCGGCGGCTCCTCGACCACCTTCAGCAGGGCGTTGAACCCCGCCGAGGTGACCATGTGCGCCTCGTCGATGATGTAGATCTTGTAACGACTGGAGGCGGGCCCGAAGAACGCCTTCTCCCGCAGATCACGGGCGTCGTCCACGCCACCGTGCGATGCGGCGTCGATCTCGATGACATCGATGGACCCCGGCCCGTTGCGCGCGAGGTCCCGGCAGGACTGGCACTCCCCGCACGGCGTGGGCGTCGGCCCCTGCTCGCAGTTCAGGCAGCGGGCCAGGATGCGCGCACTGGTCGTCTTGCCACAGCCGCGCGGACCGCTGAACAGGTACGCGTGATTGACCCGGTTGTTCCGCAGGGCCTGCTGGAGCGGGTCAGTGACATGCTCCTGACCGATGACCTCGGCGAACGACTCGGGGCGGTAGCGGCGGTACAGCGCAAGGGACGACACACATACGAGGTTATCCGGGCGCACCGACAACCGGCCCCGGACCGTGCGAAGCACCACCGGGACGCCCCGGGAAGCCCGGGGAAAAACAAGGGCCCCCCACGCACCCGCCAGAGCCGACCTACCCTTGCTGCCTTCCGGCCCTGGGGGAGTTCAGTCAGATAGCGCCACGTGAGGGGCTGACGCCCACCTTAGCCGATCCCCACCCCTGCCGGTCCACTCCCCCCACCTTCCGGAACCGCCCGGGACGACCTCGGGACGACCTCGGATCCACCTCGGAACGAGCCCGAACCGATCTCCGGGGGAACGGGTTCGCGAGCACTCCTCAACGTCTTGTATTGTTTGCCGCGGAGGATTCGCCTAGTGGCCTAGGGCGCACGCTTGGAAAGCGTGTTGGGGGCAACCCCTCACGAGTTCGAATCTCGTATCCTCCGCCATTGCTCTCACCGGGCAATACGTCGAAGGGCCCCGCAGGTTGGTGGGGGGCCCTTCGACGTGAGTGGTCCCAGTTCTGGTCCCAGTTGCGCAGGGCGGAGAGCCCTGGACGCCCACGGACAGGCTTCGTTCGCGCTCTGCCGCATCGGGTCCTCTCTCTGTCAGCCTTCGGCGAGCAGGTCTCTGGTTGCGTAGTAGGTGTGCAGTGCGGCCTCGCTGCCGGAGCCCAGGGCGGTCATGATCCGTTGGAAGCGCGCGGAGCGCAGGTCGCCGGCCACGATGACGCGGGGGTGCTGGTCGGTCGGCGGGCAGTATCCGTCCGCGCCGCGGACCAGGTCGCCGGACGGAGCCGTGGGCGCGTTCCCGATGCTGAGGTAGGCGGCGGCTGCCGTGACCGTCCGCTGTTCGCCGTTCCGGCCCAGCACTTCCGCCGACACCGGGGCGTCTTCCCCACAGCTCAGCGTCAGATGCTCGACGGGGAGGAGGACGACTCTGGCGTCTTCGCGGATCTCCTCGATCTTGTACGCGTCGGTCTCCGGGTACGCCACGATCAGGCGGGTGTCGACAGCCGGGTTGGCACGCAGGAAGGTGCCGATCGGGCGGTCGCCGCCGAGGACGAGGAGATCGCGGGCCTCGGCGTCGTCCGCCTCGGCCTGCCAGAGCGGAGGCAGGATGAGGCCGTCGGGGGCGGTGATCCAGGCGGCGTCGCGGGGCTGGAGGGGGCCGACGCCGGTGGCGACGATGACGTACGGGGCGGTGAGGCGGGTGCCGGCGTCGACCGTGACGATCACATGGTCGTCGTCGGCATGGAGTTCGGTGACGTGTCGGCCGAGTTCGAGGCGGCACAGCTCCGTGCTCTTCAGTTCCGCGACGATGGAGTCGGCCAGTTCGGGGCCGCTGCTGTAGCCGCCGAGGACGTTGTTCAGGGCCGGGATCCGGTAGAGGTTGCGGCACAGCCGGTCCGGCTCGACCAGGATCGAGCGCATGCCGACGCTGGCGGCCATGCGGGCGGCGGCGCAGCCGGCCGGGCCACCGCCGATGACGATCAAGTCCGCGTCGTGGGTGGTGGGTGAACCGGTGCGGGGCGGTGTGTCGGCCATGGGTCAATTCCAGCACCGCGACCCCGGCGTACGCAGTCAGCCGACCCACCACACGTTCACGGGAGACAAGTCGGCCGGTTCCGATCAGTCGGCGGGCGACGGCGAGCCCGGCGTCGTGAACGCCGGGGCACCGGGCTGTGGGCCGCGACGGTGGACTCCTGCGGCTTGTCACCCCGCATCCGGGGCAGCCAGGCGAGGAAGGCCACGACGGTGAGGGCGACGCCCCAGGCCGGCGCGGTGCGCCAGGAACCCGGCACGGTGCGGGCCGGCGGCGCGGATACCCCGGAGGAGACCGCGGCCATGAGACCCACGACGGTCATGTAGAGAGCGCTGACGCCCTGGATACGGTGTGCGGGCGCGCTCCGCCTGATCAGAGCGGGAAGCAGCACGTTGCCGAACGCGACGGCCGCGGAAGGGATCACCGTTCCGGCGAACAGGCGGACGACGGAGGGAAGGGAGCGGACCACCGTCCTGACGGCCAGTACCCCGAGCGCCGCCACGAGCAGGCGTGCGCTGCCCGAGCAGGTCTTCCACGGCGCTCCGTGCCCCGTCTCCGTGAGGTGGCCGCACGGCCGGGGGTGCCGTCGTCCGGGTGGCGGTCGTTATCGGACAAGGTCGCCCGAATCGCGGCGGAGGCGGGCGGGGCGGCGTTGAACTCATGGGGTGCGGGCGGGGCTCACGAGGTCGCGTGCGGGGCAGGGCGATGCCTCGTACGGGGCGGACGGGGAAGGTGACGGGTGCTGTCGGGCGACGCATGGCGTGGGCTGCGGGGGCAGGGGGTGATCCGCACCTTCCGGGAGCGCAGCGTGATGTTGCGTCAGGGTTCGCCGGGAACGCATCTGCTCGCCCTCACCGACGGGCTCGCCAAGGTCGTGTGCCGGGAGCCGGGCGGGGTGGTGACCTGGCTGGCGTTCCGGGGGCCGGGTGACCTGCTGGGCGAGGTGTCCGTCTTCCACGGCACCACGCGTACGGCGGAAGTGGTCGCGCTCACCCCCTGCACGGCCGTCGTGCTGGAGGCGGAGCGGTTCCGCCGGTTCATCGAACAGCGCGGGCTCGTCATGGACTTGATGCGCCAGGCCCTCTCCCGGCTCCGGGAGTCCGACGCGCACCGCACCGAGTTGCTGACCCTTCCGCTGGTCGCCCGGCTGGCCCGGACGCTTCTCAGGCTGGTCGAACTCACCTCGCCCGGAGGCGGATCGGAGGTCGTACGGCTGACCGGCCTGAGCCAGGAGGAGATCGCGCAGGCGACCGGAGTGACCCGCAACGCGGTCATCACCGGGCTGCAGCGGCTGCGGGAGTCCGGCGCGGTGGAGACCGCCCGCAGGGTGATCGTCGTCAAGGACATGCAGGCGCTGCGGCACTGGGCGGCGGCCGGACCGGTGACGATGCCGGTGCCTGCCTTCCCGACGCCCCCGGCCCGATGAGCGCACCCGTGCTGTGACGTGGGACACCCGCGAACTGCCCTGTGCTGTGCAGTCGGGCGGGCGGAACCGACGGAGTCTCGAATCAGCCGGTCGCCGGCTTCGTATCCGTCCCGCCGCCCACGAGGAGTTCACGCATGTCCAGGCCCGTTCCCGCCCCGTACGCCGAGACGCACACGGCCACGTCCGTACCGGCCCCGAACACCGAGAGCCGTCCGCTGCCTCCCTACCGTGCCCTGTTCGCCGTCGACGCCAAGGACTTCACCGGTCTTGCCGCCCTTCAGCACGGCCCGGTGAGCCGGTTGATCCCGGAACTCGTCGACCAGGCGCTGGAGCGGGCGGGGCTTCATGAGCTGCGCGACTCCAAGCAGTTTCCGGCCAACACCGGGGACGGTGTGGTGTTCGGCTTCGACCCGGCGTTTCTGCCCTTCGTCCTCTGGCCGTTCCTGGGTGTGCTGGACGACACGCTCGGCGCGTACAACAGGCAGAGCGTCGGTCCCCGCATCCGGCTGCGGGCCAGCGTCCACGTCGGGCCGCTGCCGGACGCGGACGGCAACGGCACCGCCCGCAACGACACCCACCGGCTGCTCGACTCCCGTCCGGTCAAGGCCATCCTGACCGCGGCGAGCGAGGAGGTCACCCATCTCGCGGCGGTCATCTCCCAGCGTGTCTACGAGGACGTCGTGCTCGGCGGGTACACCGGGCTGCACCCCGACCGCTGTGTGGAGGTCCCGGCCACCGTGGAGGGGAAGGTATTCGCACAGCGGGCCTGGCTGTACGTGCCCTCGCCGTCCGGGAACCTCGTGCAGGCCGGGGTGCGGACCCGGGAGGAGGCCGCGGCGCCGGCCGACGCCTCCGCCGACCGGGAACAGGCCCCGGTGACGTCCCCCGGAACGCAGTACAGCGGCAATACGCAGCACGTGGGCGAGGGCGCCGCGGTGTTGGGGGGCGTCGGAGGAGACTTCACGTACACCGGCCGGTCCAACGAGTACCGCGGCACCAACCAGCACTGGGGCAGCGGCGACAACGTGGCGGGCGACAAGCGGACCGGCGGAGCCGGAGACGGCCGGTGAGCGCGGGCGCGGACGACGTTCCCGGCCCTCGCGCCCCGGACGGCGGAGACGGTCCCGGCCCGGGGGACTCGTCCTACCGTGACAACCGGCAGCGCATCGATCAGGGTGTGGCGGTCATGGGTGGCATCGGGGGCGATGCCCATGTGTTCATCGGCATCCCGCCCGACGCGGATGTCAGCGACCGCATCGTCAAACCCCGGCTCCGGGAGGGCCCCTACCCCGCGGACGACGTCCGCGCCCGTCTGCGCGGGTTCGTCGAACCGCCCACCCACGCACAGTGCCGGAAAGTGCTGGACGGCCACGTCCTGGTACTGAGGGCCAAAAGCGGCACGGGGGCCGGCACGGCCGCGTTCGCGCTGTTGGCGGAGCGGTACGGGGCGAGGGCATCACCGGTCTGGACTCGTCCACCGATCTGTCCCGGTGGCAGCCCAAGGAGCGGCGCGGGTATCTGCTCCAGGGGATTTCCCCGACGGCCGCCGCCACGCTCGGCGAGGTCCGGATCACCGCGCTGGGCTCGCTGCTGCGCGACGCGGGCGCCCATCTGGTCGTGACCGTACGCGTGGAGACGGTGCTGCCCGGTGACACGGTGGCCCGGCAGGTCACGCACCGCCCGCCGCCGCCCGCCGAGGTGGCCGCGAAACACCTGGGCGCCATGGCCGAGGAGGGTGAGCTCACCTCCGGTCAGGAGGCCGACGCGCTGCGGCACCTCGCCTCGCCGGCCTTCGTCGGCTACCTGGACGCCCACTCGCTGCCGGGGGACGGTGCCGCCGTGGCGGAAGGGCTGCGCGACCTCGTCCTGACGGGCGGGTCCGCCGAGACCCTGCTCGACGACCTGCGGACCGGCAGCCCCGCCGCGGCCCGCGCGGCGCTCGCGGAGGCCCGCCACCGGGCGGACCGGATCTCGCTGATGGCGGCGATCTCGTTGCTGCCCGGGCAGGACCGTACGGTCGTCGAGCGGTACAGCGCGGTGCTGCGCCCCCACCTCGACGGTCGCGGCCGTCCCGGGCCGGAGCACGCCGGCGCCCAGGGGCCGCCCGGGGAGCCGCCGGCAGGGCACGACGTGCTCGGACCGGCCTTCGAGGACCGGCTGGCGGCCGTCGGCGCGCGTCTGCTGCCGCCCCGGTTCGAAACGACGCCGCGCTATTCGGTCCAGCCGGTCGACTTCTCCGGCCGGCACCGGTCGGACACCCTGCTCCGGTCCCTGTGGCTGGAGTACGAGGGCATGGCGGAGCTGCTGTGGAAGAGCCTGGACGAGGTTTCCCACCACCCCGGCATCGAACTCGCGGCGGGCGAGCGGATCGGAAGGGTGCTGGCCCACGCCACCGGACCGGACACCCTGCGCCAGCTGTATCCGTTCGCCGCGTCGGACAAGCGCTGGCGCCGGCGTCTGGTGGCCTACGCACTCGGTGAGATGGTCCAGCACCCCGCCCTCACCGGAGCGGTCCGGGAGCAGTTGCGGCAGTGGAGCGGGGCCGCCCCCGTGCCTCTGCGCTGCACCGTGGCCGAGACCTGCGCGGGCAGCTACGGCCTGGCCCGCCCCGCCGCCGCGCTGAAGCTCCTGGACACCGTGCTCGACGGGCCGGACAAGTCGCTGGAAGGCCCGTTGCGCACCGCGGTGTCCTTCGCGCTCAGCGCCCTTCTCTCCGAGGACACCAACCACGTTCCCGTCCTGGACCTGCTCCGGGCATGGCAGGCGGCCGATCCGGGCACCCGGCGCCACGACCTGGCCGTGTACGCCGTCGAATCGATGAGCCGGACGTCGTTCCCCCGGCCCGGCGCTCCGGGCGAACGGCGGGTGCGGCTCGCCGATCTGCTCGCCGAGCACCCGGACCGGGCCCGCTCTCTCGTGGTCGCGGCCCTGGACGACCCCGCCACCCATGAAGCGACGGCGGACGGCCTGTTCCTGATCGAGGGCGACCGGGAACTGCGGCGGCGGACCGGCTTCCCGCACCTCCTCGCCGCGCTCGCCGCGACGGCCCAGAACCACCGCGGCGTCCTGCGCTACGTCCTGCGCCGCCACCGCGGCCGTACGGCCTCCTCGACGGAAAGGCACGCGTCATGACCGGCCCGCTCATCTCTCCGCTGGACTCCTCGGCGGCCTGGCAGTTGTTCCGTCTGCGCTTCGGTGCCCCGGAGGGCCGGGCCCTGGTGTTCCTCGCGCACGACGGGCAGGACGCGATGGTGCCGCCCCGGGAGGGCGACTACTGGGGCTATCCGCGGCCCACCCGGCACGAGGTGCGTGAGGGCGACTTCTTCGACGTCGTGTGGGTCTCGCTCGCGGATCGGCGGCTCTCGGTCGACATTCCGCGCCGGCCGCCGAAACCCCCGGCCCGCTACGGAGTCGCCTGGAAGATCAGCAATCCGGTCGTCGCGGCGAGGGAACAGCTCACCGAGGAACAGGCCGGGCAGCTGGTCGTCGCCCACATCAACGAGAACGCCACCCTGCCCGGCGCCGCCGATCCGCTGCGGTCGCCGCCACCCCACTTCGGTACGACCGAGGTGGAGCCGCCCGGCCGTCCACAGGTGATCGACGGCTCCGGCATCACGTACTGGTTCCTGGACCCGCCGGCCGCGCTCCGGCCGACGCCCGGCACCGGCGCAGGGCCGACGCTTCCGCCCGGCTTCGGCGAGGCCCACCGCGAGGCGTACCGCTTCTACCGGGAGGTCGTCGCGGGCGGTCCGGTCGGACTGGCGGCCTTCTGGCTGCTGCAACAGCCGGAGCAGGCGAGGGACGTGCTCGACTGGACGGTGACCCACCGCAGCCTCCTCTCCGGCCAGGACAGCTGGGAGAACACCCTCGCGGCGGCGCTCCGGTCACTGACTCCGGAGGACCGGGGCTTCGTCGGCGCCAACATGGCGCGCGTCCTCAGCGATGTGGGGGTGCCGCAGGGAGACGAGGTTCTGCGCCGGATCAGCGGCGCCGATGACGCCGGGGACCACCGTCCGGACTTCTCCTGAACGGCCTGCTCCCACCGGGCAGTACGCCGAAGGGCCCCGCAGCAGGTGCGGGGCCCTTCGGCGTCCGTGGTCCTCGGTGGGGTTCAGCGGCACAGGGCGGTGTCCACGGCGCGTTCGAGGGTGCGCCGGCTCGCCTCGTCGTTGAGCTGCGTGGTGACCGCGACACTGGCGGCGCGGCCGTCGCCGGTGGCGCCGCTCCGGGTCTCGTATCCCGGGAAGCTGCCGCCGTGGCCCCAGGAGAGGCCGCCGCACGGCAGAGGTCTGCTGACGAGGCCGAGTCCGTAGCGGGCGCCGGGGCCGAAGGTTGCTTCGGCGGGGACGGTGGAGCGCATCTCGGCGAGCTGGGCCGGGGGCAGGAGGCGGCCGGCCAGGAGTGCGCCGAAGAAACGGTTGAGGTCGGAGCCGGTGGAGATCAACTGGCCTGCCGCCCAGCCCCAGGAGGGGTCGATCTCCGTGATGTCGCGCAGCGGTCCGTCCGCCGATTCCCGGTAGTAGCCGTGGGGGTGGGGCTCCCGGATGCTCGCGTCACCGGGGGCGGGGAAGTAGGTGTGGCGCAGCCCTACGCGCCTGATGACGCGACGGTCGATCTCTGCGGCCAGGGGGCGGCCGGTGACCTTCTGGACGATCAGGCCGGCCACGATGTAATTCGTGTTGCTGTACGCCCACTTCTTCCCGGGGGCGAAGCCGGCCGGGTGCCGGAGGGCGGTGGCGAGCAGTTCCCGAGGGGTGTAGTAGCGGACGTCGTCCCCGAGGTAGTCGGTGTAGTTGGGGAGTCCACTGGTCTGCTGGAGGAGCTGGCGGACGGTGATGCGGCGCCCGTCGATCCCCTTCCCCCGGACCAGACCGGGCAGGTAGGTGTCGACGTCGGCGTCCAGGGCGATCCTCCCTTCGCCGACCAGTTGCAGAACCACGACCGCCGTGAACGTCTTGGTGTTGCTGCCGATCCGCACCTGCCCGTCTACGGGCACCGGTGCGTGGGTGGCCAGGTCGCCGACTCCCGCGGTGTAGGTGCGGGTGCGGCCGTCACGGCCCTTGACGCTCGCCAGCGCCGCAGGCATCCCGGCCTCGCGCACCAGCGCGTTCAGGCTCTGCCGGACGACGTCGGGACCGGCGGAGGGGGAGGCGGCGGAGGAGAGGGAGGGGGAGACGGTGTCTGGACTGGTTGCGGAGGCGGGTGGGATGAGGGCGGCCAGGGTCATGACGCCGATGGCCGTCGCGGCCGCGGCGGTCAGGGCCTTTCGCCGGGCGACCGGCCGACGGCCCTGCTTGCGGGCCTGCTTGCGGCCCGACTTGCGGACCTGCTCGCGAAGCCCTTGTCGTGTCTGCCCACGCATGAGTCAACTCCTGCAGATATTTGGAACGTTGAGGTGTTGGGGCGTCGCGGTGTTGTTGTGGGGTGGGTTGTGGGTGTGGGGTGGCGATGTACGTGGTTCATCCGCACAGGGCGCTGTCCACGGCGTCCTTCACGTGCTGCACGGCCGTCTCGTCCGTCGGGATGCTGGTGACCGAGACGTTGACGGCGCGGCCGTCGTCGGTGGCGCCGCCCCGGGTCTCGTATCCCGGGATGTCGCCGCCGTGGCCCCAGTAGACGCCGCCGCACGACAGCAGCCTGCTCGTGAGCCCCAGTCCGTAGCGCAGCCCGGAGCCACCGGCGGGGACGGTCGTGCGCATCTCGGCGAGCTGGGCCGCCGGGAGGAGGCGGCCGGCCAGGAGTGCGCCGAAGAAACGGTTGAGGTCGGAGTCGGTGGAGACCAGCTGGCCTGCCGCCCAGCCCGCGGAGGGGTCCGTCTCCGTGAAGTCGCGCAGCGGTCCGTCCGCCGGGTTGCGGTGGTAGCCATGGGGGTGCGGCTCCCGGATGGTCTTGTCGCCGGGGGTGGGGAAGTAGGTGTGGCGGAGCCCTACGCGCTTGATGACGCGCCGGTCGATCTCCTCGGCGAGGGGGCGGCCGGTGACCTTCTGGACGATCAGGCCGGCCAGGAGGTAGTTGGTGTTGCTGTATCCCCACGTCTTGCCCGGGGCCGCGTCGGCCTTGTACCGGAGGGCGATGTCGAGCAGTTCGCGCGGCTCGAAGTACCGGTCCCTGAGCTCGTCGTCGTCGATGTGCATGCCGTAATCGGGGAGTCCGCTGGTGTGCTGGAGGAGCTGGCGGACGGTGATGCGGCGTCCGTCGATCCCCTTCCCCCGGACGAGACCGGGCAGGTAGGTGTCGACGTCGGCGTCCAGGGCGATCTTCCCTTCGCCGACCAGTTGCAGGACCACGACCGCCGTGAACGTCTTGGTGTTGCTGCCGATCCGCACCTGCCCGTCTACGGGCACCGGTGCGTGGGTGGCCAGGTCGCCGACTCCCGCGGTGTAGGTGCGGGTGCGGCCGTCACGGCCCTTGACGCTCGCCAGCGCCGCAGGCATTCCGTCGTCGCGCACCAGCGTGTTCAGGGCCTGCTGGACGGCGTCCGGCCGGGCGATGGCGGCAGCAGCGGAGACGGAGGTGGAGGTGGAGACGGAGGTGGAGGCAGCGGAGGAGGAGGCGGGTGGGGTGAGGGCGGCCAGCGTCATGACGCCGATGGCCGTCGCGGCCGCGGCCGATACGGTTCGTCGCCGCCTGCCGCCCTGCTGCCGGGTCGAGGTTCGGGGGCCCTGCTGGGTCCGAGTACGCATGAGTCAACTCCTGGGCCGGGAAAATCGTTTGGTCGGGGCACGATTCTGGAGCCCGGGGCCCCTCGACCACATCGCGGCAAGGCGGGAGAAATCGCTCCCCCGATCGGGGGAGGCCGCTGGTGGGCCACCCGGTGATACTGGCGCCCATGACCAGGGGAATCGGGCCGCTGCTGCGCGGCTCTACGTATTCGGGTGTGCTGTTCGCCTACTGCGGCGCGCTGGCGAGCCTTCCGCTGCTGCCCTTCGCCCTGCTGCCCGCGGCGTTGTGGCCGTCCGGGCCCGAGAGTGTGCGGATCGTCCTGGTCCTGCTCGTCTGGGCGGTACTGGTCGGCTCGGCCGGACTGGTGCGCCCCGTGCGGCGGGCGCTGGTCGCATCCGCCCGCCGGCTGCTGCGGGTGCCGCTGCCGAATCCGGTGGCCGGCGGCCGGGCCTCCGGTTCACCCGGTCTCGACCGCTGGCGGACCCCGCTCTGGCTGGTGCTGCACGTGGCCGTCGGGTGGATGGGGGCGATGGCCGGCGGGACGCTGTTCATCATGGGCATCGCACTGCCCGGGAACTGGATCGGCGGCGAGGCGCGGCTGAGCCTGTTCGGTTCGTCGCTCCAGGCCACGGGCGTGTGGAGCTGGGTGATGGGAGCCGTGTTCATCGTGCTGGCGGTGACCATCTGCGTACTGGTGACGAAGCTCCTGCGGTGGTCCGCGCCGCGGCTGCTGGGGCCGTCGGCGGCCGAACGGCTCGCGCTGGCCGCCGAGCGGGAGATGCTGCTGGCCGAACGCAACCGGATCGCCCACGAGTTGCACGACTCGATCGGCCACACACTGACGGCGGCCACCATCCAGGCTGCGGTGGCGGGCGAGATGCTCGCCGCCGACCCGGTGGCGGCGCGGGCCGCGATGCGCAGCATCGAGGAGTCGGCGCGGGCGGCGCTGGAGGATCTGGACTACGTACTCGGAGTGCTGCGCGAGGAAGAGCCGGGGACGGCGCCCACCCGGACCCTGGCCGACCTCCCCGGGCTGCTGGACCGTCTGCGGCACGCGGGTGCGGTGGTGGAACCGGAGCTGTCGGGCGAGTTGGCGAAGGTACAGGGGACACTGTCCCGGGCCGCCTACCGGATCCTCCAGGAGGGGCTGACGAACGCCCTGCGCCACGGAGCGGGCGGCCCGATCGGCATCGAGGTGGTGGCCGGGCCCGACGCGCTGGACCTCACGGTGGTCAACCGGACCGGGGCACGTACGGACCCGGATGCGCGCCCGGGGGCCTTCCCGACCTCCGGCCACGGTCTGTCCGGACTGGCCGAACGCGTCCGGCTGCTGCACGGTGAGTTCCGGGCCGGCCCGGACGGTACGCAGCACTGGCGGCTGGCCGTCCGGCTCCCGGTGCGGGCGGCGGCGTGAGCACGTCCGACGCGAGTACGTCCGGTGCGGGCGAGGGCACGGTCCCGGCCCTCCCCGCCGTCACCGACCCCACCGTCAGCCTCCTGATCGCCGACGACGACGAGGTGACCCGCAGCGGCCTGGGCATGCTGCTCTCCGCGCAGCCGGGGATCACGGTGGTCGGCGAGGCCGCCGACGGCGTCGAGGCGGTCGAACGGGCGCGGAGCCTGCGGCCGGACGTCGTCCTGATGGACGTCCGGATGCCGCGGTGCAACGGGATCGAGGCCACCCGCCGGCTGCTGGCCGAAGCGGCCGACCCGCCGAAGGTCGTGGTGATCACCACCTTCGAGAACGACGGCTACGTCACCGCCGCCCTCGGCGCGGGCGCCAGCGGCTTCGTCCTCAAGCGCCTCCCGGTCCGCCGGATCGCCGAGGCGGTCCGGGTGGTGGCGGCGGGCGAAGCGGTCCTCTTCCCGGCCGCACTGGGCCGCATGGTCGCCGCCCGTCCGCTGGGCTCCGCCGAGGCCCTGCCGCAGGCCGACCTGACCGGGCGGGAGGAGCAGGTGCTGCGCCTGATGGCCACCGGGCTGTCCAATCCGGAGATCGCGGAGTCCCTCACGGTGAGCCTGGAGACGGTCAAGACCCACGTCGGAAACGTACTGATCAAGCTCGGCGCGCAGAACCGGACCCACGCGGTGGTGATCGCGTACGAGTCCGGTCTGATGGTCCCCGGCTTCACGGGCTGAGCGGGTGTGTGGAGGCTGAGCGGCCAAGCGGCCGTGACGACCGCGACGGCCGTCGGTCGGGTTTCCACGGCACCTTTCCACGGCGTTCCGCGCCCCGCCGCCGCCGTTCCGCGCCCCGCCTCCATGGCGTGATCAAGCGGCCGTGGGTGTACACATGCAGTCCCCGGTAGTCCTTCTCGGTGCCGGGACTTCCAACCGTCGCTGAAAGCTCCACATCCGGAGGAGCTGCCGGGGGCCTGGCCAGAGCCAACGAGAGGGTCACTCGGGTCGGCGGGACGTCTCCGCCGGCGGTGCGGCTCGCTCTGGTTTTCTGGTGTATTGACGATTCTCCTCCCAATTTCTCGCTGGTCAAGAGGTTTGATAACTCTTTCTCCGGTATGCCCTGATGCCGGTGATCAGGAGCTTCCGGCACACCCCGCTCCGGCGGCACGCCGCCCCCGCTCCGGGGCCGTGTGATCACCGTCACCCGATCTCTTCGGATTCCGTGTCGTCCGGATGAGGGGTGCCGGGCGTATGCCGGATGAGACCGAGGAGATCCAGGAGTTGTTTGTTGACCGTCGAGGAGTTCGAAGAGTTCTACGCGCTGACGGCTGCCCGGCTGACGGGGCAGTTGTTCGTGATGCTCGGCGACCAGCACGAAGCGCAGGACGTGGTGCAGGAAGCTTTCGTCAAAGGGTGGAGCCGGCGGCGTCAGCTCGACCGCGACGGGCAGCCCGAGGCATGGATCCGTACGGTCGCCTGGCGGCTGGCGGTGAGCCGGTGGCGGGGGCGGCGGCGGGCGGCCGACGCCTGGCAGCGCAGTGGCGCGCCGCCCCATACCGAGGCGCCGGGGCCGGAGACGGTGGCGCTGGTGGGGGCGTTGCGGGAGTTGCCGGCCAAGCAGCGTCGCACGCTGGCGCTGCACTACGTCTGTGATCTGACCGTCGAACAGATCGCCGCGGAGACCGGCCTGGCGGCCAGCACCGTCAAGACGCATCTGTCCAGGGGCCGGACCACGCTCTCGCACCGTCTGCAGGATCCGCGTACCGAGGAGGGGCCCTGTGTCTGAACCCCGAGACCCGTTGGGGTCCTTGTTCAAGGAAGCCGCGGCGGTCGGTCAGTCGCGTGCGCGTTCTGCGCCGCCGTCGTACATCGCCGAGCGCGGCGAACGCCTGCGCAGACGGCGGGTGGTCGCGATGGCCGTGGGGGCCTGTCTGGTCTTCTCCGGTACGGGTGCGGCCGTGGCCACGCTCCTGCCGGACAGCAGGAGCACCACCGTGCCCGCCACCACCCCGTCACCCGTTCCGTCGCCCCGGATCTCGCCCTCGCCGTCCACGTCCTCGTCGTCCACGCCGCCGCCCGGCTCGCCCAGGACCAGCCTGCCGCCCACGCATACGCCCTCCTCCACCGAGAGCGAGAGCGAGAGCCCGTCCGGGTCGGTCACCGCTCCCAGCCGGAGCGTCACTCTGCCGCCTCCCTGATCCGGGTGGGGCCGATGAGCTCGGCGGAGAGAAAAAGTGAGACGGAAAGATCGGGAGAGATTGTCGTGAGTACTTCCGCTCCGCAGCGGCAGGCGGAGAAGCAGCGGAAACACCAGTACGCGGCCGGCTCCGGGGTCACCGCTCCCCGGCGCGCGCCGGAGCCGGTGCCCGCCCGTCGGTGGTTGCCGCGGATCGGGGCCGCCGACCGCGAGGTGCTGTGGCTGTATCTGCTGACCCGGGCCGGGATCTGGACCACCGCGTACTGCACCCGGTGGCTGTTCCCCGACGACGGGCGGGCCCGCCACCCCGGTTCGTTCTTCTCGTCGTGGCAGCGGTGGGACTGGTGGCACTACCTGCACATAGCCCAGTCCGGTTACTTCCCGGACGGGACCGGTCCCGGGACGGCCGACTGGGACAACAGGGAGGCCTTCTTCCCCGGCTTCCCGTTCCTGCTGCGGGCCGTCCACACCGTCGTCCCCAGCTGGTCCGCCGCCGGTGCGCTGATCTCGTTCGTGGCCGGTGGGGTCGCCGTACTGGCCCTGGCCCGGATCGCCCGGCTGCATCTGCCGCAGGAGGGCGCGGGGCCCCGCGCCGCGCTGTTCTTCCTGCTCTCCCCGTGCGCGGTCTTCCTCGCCGCCGGCTACACCGAGGCGCTCTTCCTCGCCTTCGCCCTGCCGGCCTGGCTGGCCGCCCAGCGGCTCAACTGGCCGTTGGCGGCCCTCCTCACCTGCCTGGCCACCACCGTCCGGGTCAGCGGACTCTTCCTCGCCGGGGCGATCGCGGTGCACTTCCTGGTGACCGCCCGCACCTCCGCGCACTGGCGCCGTCTCCCCTGGCTGGCGCTGCCCGCCCTGCCGCCGCTGCTCCACAGCTGGTACCTGCACGCGCACACCGGTGACTGGATGGCCTGGAAGCACGCCGAGGAGCGCGGCTGGTACCGCGACTTCCACGCCCCCTGGGAGGCGTGGAAGAACACCTGGCACGCCGCCTTCGGGCACTCCCAGAGCACCGGGTACGCCCTGATGTGCCAGGCCGAACTCCTCACCATGGTCGTCGGCCTGGTGCTGTGCGGCCTGCTGCTGCGGCGGCGGCGCTGGGCGGAGGCGGTGTACATCGCGCTCAGCCTGTGGGCGCTGGGCACGTCCTACTGGTACACCTCCATGCCCCGGGCGACCCTGCTGTGGTGGCCCCTGTGGACCGGGCTCGCCGCCTGGAGCCTGCGGAACCCGCGCGTCAGGATGGTCTGCCTCACCGTCGGGGCGCCGCTGACGACGGTCGTCGCCGTCACGTTCCTCTCCGGACGGTGGGCCGGCTGAACCGTGCGGGGAGGGCCGGGCCGTACCGTACGACCCGACCCGGTACGACCCGGCCGGTGCGGCCCGGCCGGTACGACCCGCCCGGCGCGGCCCGTCCGTGGTCAGCCGCGGTTCTTCCAGAACCGGTAGTGGTGGTCCCGTGCGAAGTCCGCGCGCCGCCAGGTGTCCGAGGCCAGGGTCTGCACGTGACCGTCCGCGCCGCGGAAGCCGGGCCAGTCCGTCCGGCCCGACTCGGCGAAGCCCACCCAGGTGCTGATCATCCGGTCGCGGAACCCGGCCTGTCCGGCCTTCACGTCCTGGAACAGATCCAGGTCGAACAGGTAGGCCAGCTCGGACATGTGCTGGGCGCGCTGGTCGAAGCTCGGCGCCGGATACCCCCGGAACCAGGGTGTGTCGCGCTCGCTGAACTCGTACATGTGGGTCGGCGTCCACCGAGCCAGCAGCCGGGCGGTGTCCAGCGTCGGTACCGACCACACCGCGTCGGTACGGACAGCCGCCAGGGCTTCACCGGCCGAGCCGAACGCGGACAGCGGGTAGCGCGCGAGCACGGCGTCGGCCCGGTCCCCGAACTGCTTGCGGACGGCGGGTTCGTACTCGTCCGGCTTCATGGGCGCGCCCCCGGGCGCGAGCTCCTGGCCGAGGACCGCGCCGCGTTCCTCGTCGTGGTCGACGCCGACCAGCACCGGCACCCGGTTGAACCTCCCGGTGCGCAGCGCCTCGGCGGGGGACAGCGGCATCAGCTTCGTACCGGCCACCGGACGCGGCTCGTTGAACGGGCCGTACGCCTTGAGCAGTTCGGCCACGGGGGTCTTGCGCAGGCAGGACGCCGTGTTCTGCTCGCAGCCCACCGCCTCGACGACCCGCCGGGCCTCCGCCCGGGCCTCGGCCCGGGTGCGGGAGCCGCCCGTGGCGCAGGGCGCGCTCTGTACGACGGCCCGGTCGAAGAGACCGGCCGACATGGGCGAGGCGAGGTGGCCGCACACGCTGTAGCCACCGCCGGACTGCCCCATGACCGTCACGTTCCCCGCGTCACCGCCGAAGGAGGCGGCGTTCGCGCGGACCCAGCGCAGGGCCGCCTGCTGGTCCTCCAGACCGAGGCCGTCCGCGCCCTCGACGGCGGGATCGCTCAGGAAACCCATCACCCCCAGCCGGTAGTTCATCGACACGACGACCGCGCCCCCGGCGGCCAGCCGGTCGGGCCCGTACATGTCCCCGGTGCCGTACATCAGGCTGCCGCCGTGGATCCAGACGATCACCGGCCGCTTGCCGTCGGACTCGGCGGGCGCGGTGACGTTCAGGTAGAGGCAGTCCTCGCTCTCGCTGGGGATCCCGACCGGGAGTCCGGCCGGCTGGGCGCAGGGCGCGCCCGGGGTGGTCGCCTCGCGCACCCCGCTCCAGGCGGCGGCCGGCCCGGGCGGGGCCCAGCGCAGGTCGCCGACGGGCGGCGCGGCGTAGGGGATTCCCCGGAAGCTGCGCAGGCCGTCGCTGCCGGTGCCGCGCACCTTCCCGGCCGTCGTGGTGACGACCGTGCCGACGGACCTCGTCTTCGGTGTACCGGCCGGCGCCTGCGCCCGAGCGGTCGGGGGTTCGGCCAGACCGAAGGCCAGCCCCCCGAGCGCCAGCGCGGTGACGAACCACTGGGAAACGCTCCTGGTGTGTCTCATGGGGAGGACGCTAGGCAGATTTGCGCGATCGCGCAAGACGTTTGCCTCATTCGATCGCGCAAGGCATTCGCCTGAGTCGGTCGCGCGATGTGTATGAATGGATCATTTGCGTGAGACGAGCGTCTGATGCGGATGCACAAGAGGGTGGTACGGTGCCGCGCATGGGCAACCGTGAAGCACTTCTCACCGGCGCGAAGGCGTGCCTGCGGGAAAAGGGGTACGACCGCACCACCGTCCGCGACATCGCCACCGCGGCCGGCGTCAGCATGGCCGCCATCGGCTACCACTACGGCTCTCGGGAGGCGCTGCTCAACCAGGCCCTCTTCGAGGTCCTGGACGAATGGGGGGACGCCATGGGCCGGGCGCTCGTCCCCGACGCCGACGGGTCCTCGAAGCGCCACTTCGAGCAGATGTGGGAGAGCCTGATCGCGGACTTCACCGCCCACCCCGATCTCTGGCTGGCCTCGGTGGAACTGTTCATGCAGGCCCAGCGCCAGCCGGAGCTGCGCACCGCGCTCGCCGAGGGCACCGCACAGGGCCGCCGCGGAATGGCGGCGATCCTGGAGAGCGTCCCCGAGGACGAGGTGGCAGAGGCCTCCGTGCGGACGCTCGGCAGCGTCCAGCTCGCGCTGATGTCGGGCCTGATGATCCAGTGGCTGAGCGACCCGGCGGCCGCTCCCACCGCCGCCGAAGTACTCCAGGGGCTGCGCGCGCTGGCCGACCTCGCACGCTGAGCCGGCCGGGCGGCCGGGCGGGCGGAGGCCGGGAGGCCGGCGGAGGCCGGGGCCAGTGGCCGGAGACGGCTTGCGGGACCGGGAAGGCCGCAGGACCGGCCGGGACGGCCCGAAGAGGCCGCAGGAACGGAACCGGAACCGGGACCGGCCGGGACGGCCCGAGGAGGCCGCGGGGCCGAGGGCCGCGGCTCACCCTCCCGCCCGGTCCGGGTGGCACCCGGCGCCGTGCAGGGGCTTGCTGGTCCCGGGGGCGTCGGGCCGGCGACGGCCCCGGAGCCGGAGGAGGCGAACGTCCGCCCATGGAACCGCGACGGAAGACGCGACCGGACACCCGGGGCCGGGCTCTGCGCACTCCGCGGGCCGCGGGAACGGCCGGGGTCGTCTTCGCCCTGCTGCTCGCCGCCGCCATCGTCCTGACCCGGCTGGCGATTCCGTCCGAACCGGGCAGGAGCCCCGGCGAGTGGCTCACCGACCCCTCGCGCCGGCGCACGGTACGGACGGCGCTGGAACTCGTCCCGTTCGCGGGCATCTCCTTCCTGTGGTTCATGGGGGCCGTGCGCGCACGCATCGGGGACGCCGAGGACAAGTTCCTCGCCACCGTCTTCCTGGGCAGCGGTCTGGTCTTCGTCGCGACCCTCTTCGGGGCCACGGCGGCGGCCGGCAGCCTGCTGTCGACTAAGGGGGCCGAACCAGGGGGTCAACTGTGGTCGTTCGGCGGGGACTTCACGTACGACCTGCTGACCACCTACTCGATGCGGATGGCCGCGGTCTTCGTCTTCTCGACCTCCGGCATCGCGCACCGGCTCGGCGTCCTGCCGCGTCCGCTCACGGTTCTCGGCGCCCTCGTGGGCCTGACCCTGCTCTTCGCGGCGGGCAGTGTCGCCTGGTCCGAGCTGGTGTTCCCCGTCTGGGCCCTGGCCGTCGGCATCCACATCCTCGTGGCCGGTGCGGCTGATCCACCGGTCCGGCGATGACCCCGTCCCCACCGGCCACCCCGTGACTCCATCGGTCGCCCCGTGACTCCATCGGTCCGCCTGTGCTCGCGGATCCGGAACGGCCCTCGCACGCTGATGCGGGAGTGCTCGGAGTACTACGCGAAAGGGCGGCCCCTTGATGAGGCTTGTCGTCGATCTCAACCGGTGCCAGGGGTACGCACAGTGCGCGTTCCTGGCACCCGATGTCTTCGCCATGCACGGCGAGGAATCCCTGTTGTACAACCCGCACGCCGACGAGGCGCAGCGCGAGCAGGTGATGCGCGCCGCCACCGCGTGTCCGGTGCAGGCCATCCTGGTGGAGGACCCGGACGAGGCACCGGCCACGGTGGGAGAGAGGCTGTCCGGTGTCCGGTGACGGTGCTCTGGAGCGGCTGAGGCGCGAGGGGCGGATCGTGATCGTCGGCGCCTCCCTGGCCGGCCTCCGGGCCGCGGAGACCCTGCGGAAGGAGGGCTTCACCGGTTCGCTCACGCTGATCGGTGACGAGCCCCACGAGCCGTACGACCGTCCCCCGCTGTCGAAGCAGGTCCTGCTGGGCCACGCGTCCGCCGAGCGCACCGAGCTGCCCCGGCGGCACGGGCTCGACGCGCAGTGGCGGCTCGGGGTCGCCGCCGCCGGGCTGGACATGGCGGCCCGGCGGGTGCGGCTGGCCGACGGCGACGAGGTGGAGTACGACCGGCTGCTGATCACCACCGGGGTACGGGCCCGGCCCTGGCCGCACCGGACGGAGGCCGAGCTGGAAGGGGTCTTCGTACTGCGCACCCGCGACGACGCGGCCCGGCTGCACCGGCGGCTGGCGGCCTCGCCCCGCCGGGTGCTGGTCATCGGCGCGGGCTTCACCGGCTCCGAGATCGCCTCGGCCTGCCGCGAACGCGGGCTGCCGGTGACCGTCGCCGAACGCGGGGCGGCGCCCCTCGTGGGCGCGCTCGGCGGGGTGGTCGGCCAGGTGGCCGCGGAGCTCCAGCGCGCGCACGGGGTGGACCTGCGCTGCGGGATCATGGTCACCGGTCTGGAGGGCGACTCGGTGGGCCGGCTGCGGCGGGCCCATCTGTCCGACGGCACCGCCCTCGACACGGATGTCGCCGTCGTCTCGCTCGGCGCGACGCGGAACACCGAGTGGCTGGCCGGGTCCGGGCTCGGCGCCGGTCCGCGCGGAATCGCCTGCGACGCGGGGTGCCGGGCCTTCGACGTACGCGGCATCGTGACCGACGACATCTTCGTAGCCGGTGATGTCGCCCGGTCCCCGCACGCGATCTTCGGTTACCAGTTCCTGTCCCTGGAGCACTGGGGAAACGCCGTCGCGCAGGCCGGGACCGCGGCGCACAACATGATCAGCAGCAGTTCCGAGCGCCGCCCCCATCTGTGGGTGCCGGCCTTCTGGTCCTCCCAGTTCGGGGTCAACATCAAGTCGGTCGGCGTCCCCTCGCTGGGCGAGGAGATCATCGTCGCCCAGGGCTCGCTCGCCGACCACCGCTTCACCGGGGTGTACGGGTACCAGGGCCGGGTCATCGCCGCGGTCTCCTTCGACCAGACGAAGTGGCTGGAGTTCTACCAGCGGCAGATCGAGACGGCCGCGCCGTTCCCCCCGGAGTACTCCTCGGTGGACCGCCGCCCCGAAGGCCTGCGGCCGGTACCGGCCGACTTCCCGGACCCCTCCCTGCCCACCCACGGGCCGTCCGTCACCGTCAGCGGCTACTCACCCACCGACCAGCGGATCACCTTCAGCCCCGCCCGGGCCTGACCCCAGCAAGGATCCCGCCACCATGACGCAAGACACGCTCCTGCGGCAGATCATCGACTACGCCAACCGCGCCGACCCGTACCCGCTCTACGCCGAGCTCCGGAAGAAGCCGGTGCGCCAGGAGGGCGACGAGCTGTTCGTCGTCAGCACGTACTGGGAGATCAAGAGCCTGCTGCACGATCCCCGGATCAGCTCCGACGCGCGCAACCTCTCCCCCGGCGCCGCGGGCACCCTGCTCCAGGAGGAGGAGGCCTCGCCGCTGCCGCCCGCCTTCCTGCGGCTGGACCCGCCCGAGCACGACCGGCTGCGCCGGATGACGATGCGCCCCTTCGGCCCGCCGGAGACGCCCCGGCGCGTGTACAACATGCGCGGCGAACTGGCCCGCGTCGTCGACGGCCTCATCGACGGGTTCGGGGACCGGAAGGAGGTCGACGTCGTCGACGACTTCTCCTACCCCTTCCCCGTCACCGTGATCTGCCGGCTGCTGGGCGTTCCGCGCGAGGACGAGGCACGCTTCCACTCCTGGGCCGACACCATCGCCGCCGGCCTCGACCCGGACCCGAACGGGGATCCCGGCGCGCAGCGCCGCGCCACCCACGAGGCCCGCACCGAACTGGGGGCGTACCTGTCCGGGCTCATCGACAAACGCAGCGGTGCCCCCGGCGACGACATGCTCTCCGCACTGGCCACCCAGCAGGGCCCGGACGGGCAGATGACCCGGATGGAAGTGCTCAGCACCGCGGCGCTGCTCCTGATCGCCGGTCACGAGACCACGGTCAACCTCATCACCAACGGAACACTCACCCTGCTGCGCAACCCCGACGTCCTCGAACGGCTGCGTGAGGACGCCGGGCTGGCCGTCCCGCTGGTGGAGGAGCTGCTGCGCTTCGAGCCGCCCGTGCAACTGCTCCCGCAGCGCACCACACTCGCGGACATCGACATCGCCGGCACCACCATCCCCAAGGGCGCATCCGTCTGGCTCGTCCTGGCGTCCGGCAACCGGGATCCGAAACGGTTCCCCGACCCCGACCGCTTCGACCCCGACCGGCCGGACATCCAGCATCTCGGCTTCGGCAGCGGCATCCACAACTGCTTCGGCGCGCCGCTCGCCCGGCTGGAGGCCCAACTCGCCCTGACCGCGCTGGCCCACCGGCTCGACGGTCCCCGGCTGGTGGACGACCCGCCCCCGTACCGGCAGAACGCCGTGCTGCGCGGGCCCCGCCATCTGAACGTCGCGTTCGACGGCCTGCGCGGCTGAGTCCGGGCCGACACCTGCACACGCGGGGCCGGGCCGACGATGATGGGCGGATGCCGACGCACGAACCGGACCGGCGCGGGACCGGGCCCTCGCTGGAACGGATCCTCGGGTTGATCGACCCCGGAATGCTCGATGTCGTCGTGGCACCGCGCGGCACCGGTGTGCCGGTGACCGATGTGGTGCTGCACGACCCCGGCGAGGAGCGGGAGGACGACGGCGCGCGGGCGGCGGCCGGGCTGATCCTGCTCGCGGTCGGTGTGGAGGCCGCCTCGCCCGAGGCGCTCGACGTGCTGCGCGCCGCCGACCGGGCCGGGGCGGCGGCCGTGGTGATGCGGCCCGGCGCCCGGGGGCCGCGCGCCGAACTGGTGGAGGCGGCGGGCCGGGGCCGCACGGCGCTGCTGACCCGGCGGCCGGAGCAGGGGTGGACGGAGGTGCTCGGCCGGTTGCGGACCGCCCTGGTGCACAGCGACCCGGCCGGCACCGCCGGGGTGGCGGGACTGCGGCCCGGCGACCTGTCCGGGCTGGCCAATACGGTGGCGGACCTGGTCGGCGGCGCCATCACGATCGAGGATCCGCAGTCGCGGGTGCTGGCCTATTCGCGGCTGGACCACGAACCCGACCCGATGCGCCGGCTGACCATCCTCGGCCAGGAGGTCCCCCGCTGGCGGGTCGACGAACTCCGCGCGAACGGCTTCTTCCGGACGCTGTGGAGCACCGAGGACGTGGTGCGGCTGCCCGCCGACGACCGGTACGCCGAGCGGCTGGCCATCGCGGTGCGCCACGGCTCCGAGGTGCTCGGGTCCATCTGGGCCGCCGCCGACGGCCGGCCGCTCGCCGAGGACGCGGCGGCCGCGCTGCGCACCGCGGCACGGGCCGCCGTGCCCCATCTGTCCCACCATCAGACCTGGGGCCGGGCGGCCGCCAGGGCACGGGAAGGAGCCGTGCACGCGCTGCTGAGGGGGAACGTCCGGTCCGCGCAGGAGGCCGGGGTCACGGCGGACCGGCCGTACGCGGTGGTGGTCGCGGAGGCGTACGACGGGCAGGGAGGCGAGTCGTACGACGGGCGGGAAGCCGACGGGCGGGGAGCCGGGGCACACGACGCGCAGGACGCGGGGCGTGCCGGGCGGCGGGTGCTGGACGTGCTCGCGCTCCAGGCCGCCGCCTACCGGCCGGGGTGTGTGACCGCGCGGTCCGGGCGGCGGCTGTACGTGCTGGTCCCGGCCGGGGAAGAGGAGGCCGATCCCGCGCGCGCCCTGCTGGCGAGCGCGCGCTCGGTGCCGCGCGAGGTGGTCCTCGCGGGCGCCGGTCCGGTGGCGGCCGGGCCGGCCGGGCTGCCCGCCTCGCGGGAGGCCGCGGAGCTGGTGGTGCGGGTGCTGCGGGAGCGGGCCGCGAGGCTGCCGGCCGGGGAGGCGAGGTCGGCGGTGGCGGCGTACGACGAGGTGGTCCCCGAGGCGACGGTGCTCCGGCTGCTCGACCGGGTGGAGCCGCTGTGGGGGTCGCTGTCGGGGCCGGTGCACGCGATGGTGGAGCACGACCGGGCGCACGGTTCGGCGTACGGCGACTCGGTCACCGCCTACCTCGACGCGTCCTGCGACACGGGTACGGCCGCGCGGCGCCTCAATGTGCACCCCAACACCCTGCGGTACCGGCTGCGCCGGGCCCGGGAGCTGTTCGGCGTCGATCCGGCCGACCCCGCGGTGCGGCTGCTCGCGGAGATCGGGCTGCGGCTCGCGGCCCGCCGGCCGCACCGGGCCAAAAGCCCTTGATCGTTCCGCTGTCCGGTACGGCAAAGGAACCGGGCGGGTGTCGTCGTGTCGGTCGAAGACGCGCCGTCCCCCGCGCGCCGATGCTGTCCGTACGACAGACAAGGCGGCTGTGGCGGGCAGCGGAACGACGAAGGGCTGCTCCCTGCGGCGGACCTGGCGGACGAAGGGGTGTTCCTGTGACTCGTACGACTTCCGGTTCGGCGTCCCGGCAGCGCGGTGACCGCCGCACGGCGGCGCTGGCGCGTGCTGTGGAGGACGGGCTGCTCGGTCCGCACTCCCCCGTGGTCGGTCTCCTCGACGTGGACGGTGTGCTCGCCGCGGTGGACGCGCTGAACGAGGCGTTCGCGGGGCCCGCGCCGGTGCAGCACACGTTCGCGGCCAAGGCGTGCGGTCTGGTGCCGGTGCTGCGGCTGCTCGCGGACGCGGGGATGGGGTGCGAGGTCGCCTCGCCCGGCGAGCTGGAGCAGGCCCTCGCGGCCGGGTTCCGGTACGACCGGCTGGTCTTCGACAGCCCCGCGAAGACCGTCGGGGAGCTGAAGTTCGCGCTGGCCCACGGCATCGCGATCAACCTGGACAACTTCCAGGAGCTGGCCCGGGTGGACCGCCTGCTGGCCGGCCGGGAGGCCGCCGGACCCATCGGGCTCCGGGTGAACCCGCAGGTCGGAGCCGGAGCCATCGGCGCGATGAGCACCGCGACCGCGACCTCGAAGTTCGGCGTCGCGCTGCGTGATCCGGGTGCCGTGGACGCGGTGACCGAGGCGTTCGAGCGCCGCCCCTGGCTCAACCGGCTGCACGCGCACGTCGGTTCCCAGGGCTGCCCGCTGCCGCTCATCGCCGAGGGCATCCGCGTGGCGTACGAGCTGGCCGAGCGGATCAACGACCGGCTGGGCCACGCCCGGATCACCGGGATCGACATCGGCGGCGGCCTGCCCGTCAACTTCACCGACGAGGACGACCGGCCCACGTACGCCGACCACGTCGCCGAACTCCGCGAAGCCGTACCGGGGCTCTTCGACGGGCGCTACACCCTCGTCACCGAGTTCGGCCGCTCACTGCTGGCCAAGAGCGGAACGATCGGCACCGTCGTCGAGTACACCAAGTCGGCGGGCGGCCGGCGGATCGCGGTCACGCACGCGGGCGCCCAGGTCGCCACCCGTACGGTGTTCATGCCCGGCTCCTGGCCGCTGCGCGTCGGGGTCTTCGACGCCGCGGGCCGCCCGAAGCGGGGACCGGCCCAGGTCGTCGACATCGCGGGCCCCTGCTGCTTCGCCGGGGACCTCACCGCGACCGGGGTCTGGCTGCCCGCCATCGAGCCCGGCGACGTGGTGGCCCTCCACGACACCGGCGCGTACTACTTCTCCTCGCACTTCTCGTACAACTCGCTGCCCCGGCCTGCGGTGTACGGCTACCGCACCGACGCCGGCGGGCGGGTGCGGTTCGCGCTGGTGCGCGAGGCGCAGAGCGTGCGCGAGGTCGTCGAGGAGAGCGGCCTCGCGCAGGCGGAGGCGCTGGTGGACCTGCGCAGGGCATGACGGCCCCGGGAACCCCCGGGCGCCGCGCCCCCGTTCTCGGCGGACCCGCGCCACTCCCACGTACACGCCGTTGGGCCCGTACCCCGGCGCCGGGGTGTCCTTGTACCGCTCGGGGCCGGACACCAGCCCGGGGGCCACGGACTCCAGCCCCTCGCGGTGGACCTCTCCCCGGTCAGGGCCTGCGGCCGAAGAACTCGATCTCGGCGACGGCGAGACGGCGGTCGGGGCCCGCTCCGTACGTGGTTTCGGTGGTGAGCCGGGCCCTGACGATCTCCGAGCCGCGCAGGTCGAAGGTCTGCTGGCCCGGCTGGTCCTTGACCCGCAGCTTCTTGCTGACGCTGGTTCCGTCGGCGGAGGTCAGCAGCACGGTGATCCTCGCCGGGCGGGCCTGGGTGAGGAACTCGTCCATCTTGGCCGACGTGCCCGAGAAGACCACCAGCTTCAGCACCCGCACCGGCTGCTCGAAGTCGCACTCCAGGTACTGCCCCACTCCGGTGTCGGTCCCGGCGGCCGAGGGCGCCCAGTAGCGGTTGCTGAAGCCGTCGAACGCCGCACCCGCCGGGTGCCCCGGAGCCCTGCTGGAGGCCCGGAACCGGGTCGGCGGCACCGCCTCCGGCGTCCCGGTCTCGTCCTTGGCGAAGCCGAACCAGCCGGGCACGTGCGGAAGCGCGAACCAGACCCCGCACGCCAGCACGATCAGCACGACCGGCAGCGCCAGACCGGGGCGGCGCCACAGCCGGCGCTTGGGCCGGGTGCCCGCGGTGGGCGCCTGACGCGGCCGCCGCCGGAAGATCCGGCGCCACCAGACAGGCCGTACCTCGGGCGGCGGCCCCGGGTTCAGGAGCAGTGCGCAGCGGATGCACAGGGTGCGGTCCGGGGCGTTCTCCGTACGGCAGTTGGGGCAGCGGACGGTTGGGGCGGGCGGCGGTCCCGGGGGTGTGTGCGCCGGGCCGGGCGGTACGTCGGGCAGCGCCCCGGGCGCATTGGGATCCCCACGTC
>NZ_JBCEWQ010000125.1:0-26596 GCF_038448545.1 Streptomyces sp. CLV115 | reverse complement strand
GGCCGCGGCGGCCCCGCGGTCGGCCAACGGGATGGAGCAGCAGCCGGCCAGCCAGTTGTGGCCGGTGCGTTCCATGTAGCGGGCGAGTCCGGCCCAGATCAGCGCGATGACGGCGCCGTCGCGGTGGGCCGGGTGGACGCAGGACCGTCCGACCTCGACCAGGTCGTCGCGGATCGGGTCGAGCCGGCCGAGGTCGAACTCGCTCTCCGCGTAGAGGCGCCCGGCGATCCGCGCCCGGTCGGGCGGCAGCACGCGGTAGGTGGCGACGATGTCGCCGGTGGTCTGCTCCCGGACCAGCAGATGGTCGCAGTACGCGTCGAACGCGTCGCTGTCCAGGCCGGGTTCGGGCCCCTCCAGCCTGGCACCCAGCTCACCGGCGAAGACCAGATGGCGCAGCCGCTGGGCGGCTCGGACCTCGTCCTGGTCGGTGGCGAGGGACACCCGGTAGCGCGGCGGGGCGGAGGTGGGGGCGGGGGCGACGGGCTGCGCGGGAACGACGGGAGCGGTGGGGAGAGAGGTGACGGGCAGCGCGTTCATGACGGTCTCCGGGGACGGATCGGCAAGGGCGGCCGCCGGGCCGTCGCACTGGGTACGACGGCCCGGCCCCTTACTTCTTCCGTGACCGGCTGGATTCGACATGACCGCTCGGGAGAGCCGAAATGTGCGAAGGCTGAATCCCGGGGGTGGCCGACGACGGACCACTGCGCCGCCGCCGGACCACAACACCCGGCAGTGACCGGCACCCGACCACAACGGCCGGGAACGGCCGACGCCGGACCACAAGAGCCGGGTTCGGCCGACGCCGGACCACAACAGCCAGGTGCGGTCCGGCGGGGCGCGCCGGTCAGCCCCCGGCGAGCTTGGAGGTGATCTTCGCCGAGGCGGACTTCGCCTCCTGCTGCGGGTCGCCGCCCTCCAGCACCGCCGTCATGTAGGGCTTGATCGGGTTGTCGGCCTCGACGTCGGCCCACTGCGGCGAATTGGGGGTCGCACGGCCCTGGGTGGCGCCACGGGCCATCGCCGCGGTGCCTTCCTGTCCCACGACGACACGGGCGAGTGCCGGCTTGTTGGGCACGTAGCTCATCGTTCTGGCGAGCTCCTCCTGCCACTTCCGGCCCGCCAGCGCCTTGATCACTTCGATGCCCTCGGCGCGCTGGTCCGCCTTGACCGGGACGATCAGGTCGGATCCGCCGGTGAAGACGGAGCCGGGCGCCTTCGCGGTCTTGCCCGGAATCGGGAAGTAGCCGAGTTTTCCCTTGAGTTCGGGATTCTTCTTCTCGATCTGCGCGACGGTTCCGGGCACCGAAATGATCTGTGCGACATTCCCCTCGGCGAACACATCGGCCTGCGGGGGCTTTTCCTCGTCGGCGTCCTTGGGGCCGTCACCGAGCGCCTGGAGTTCTTTGTAGAAGCTCATGCCGCGCAGCGCGGCGGGGCTGTCCAGGGCGCCTTCCCACTGGCCGCTCTTCTCATCGGCGAGTTCGCCGCCCTCGTCCCAGATGAATCCGGCGAGGACATACCAGTTCTGGCCCGCGAGGTAGATCCCCTGATTACCGTTGCTGTTCAGCAACCGGCTGTCCGCGATCCACTCGTCGCGGGTCTCCGGCGGGTTCTTTATGCCCGCCTGCTCGAAGAGATCCTTGTTGTAGATGACCACTCGGTTGGCCGCGTACCAGGGAATGCCGTACTGCATGCCGTCGATGCTGCCCGGGTCGGCGAGGCCCGGCAGCCAATCCTCGCTGCCGAGGTCACGTACGGACTCCAGGGTCAGATCACGCAGGCCGCCGCTCTCCGCGTACTGGGCCACCTGGGTGTTTCCGACCTCGATGACGTCCGGGGTGTCCTTGCCCTTGAGGGCGCCGACGACCTTGGGGCCGATTCCGCTCCAGCTCTGGAACTTGAAGTCCAGCTCGATGGACGGGTGCTCCTCCTTGTACGCCTTTGTGAACCGCTTCAGGAAATCGGCGGAGACGCTGTCCTTCATCAGCCAGATCGTGACCTTCTTGCTTCCGGACGCCTCCGAGCCGGAGCCCAGGCCACAACCGCCCAGCGCAAAGGTGGAAACGAGCGCGACGGCTCCGACGAGTATGCGGTTCTTCACCAGGTTCACCTTCTGCGAAACGGCACGGCTCAATTCAGGACCCGGTGTGGGGGGACTGCGGGCGGCGCTCGCACGGGCGTGGCTGGATTTTGGTATGGACCATTGATTTGGTCAAGGCCCGTTCACGGAACATTCTGCACATCGACCCCTCGCGGACTCGGACCGGGTGGGGCACCGTGGTAGGAACGAAAGGAGACATAAGATGTCAAATCACACCTATCGGGTCACCGAAATCGTCGGAACCTCGCACGAGGGCGTCGACGATGCCATTCGCAGAGGCGTCGCAAGAGCTTCGGAAACGTTGCACAATCTCGACTGGTTCGAGATCACGCAGGTGCGCGGCGAGATCAAGGACGGCCGGGTGGAGCACTACCAGGTCGGCCTGAAAGTGGGCTTCCGGCTCGACGAGACGAGCTGATCCCGCCGGCCGGCGCCGGTTACGGCACCGGCAGGAGGGCCGCACGGACGAGGCCGTGTCCGGGCGGTCGCACCCGCCGGGTTCAGGTACGGCCCTCGCGCTCCTGCGCGTCCTTGAGCGCGGCCGAGGCCTCCGCCCAGCGGGCCCGCACCACGGTGAATCCGGCCTGCTCCGCCGCGTCGCAGACGAGTTCGTCGTCGTCGACCAGCATCCGGATCTCGCGGTCCCGGCCCAGCCGCTTCAGGATCTGCAGCTTGGTCTGCCGGGCGGGCCTGCGGTCGTCGTCGCGGCGCATGTACACCTGCCCCTCGGGCAGCCCGTGCGCGGCCAGCCAGGCGACGGTGTCCCGGCGGCACCGCTCGGGCCGCCCGGTGAGATACCTGACCTCACAGCTCTCGGCGCTGTCGAGCGCCAGTCGTACGCCATCGGGCAGCGGCGGGTCGTCGACGGCCGCGGAGAAAAAGCCGTTCCAGTCGCGCCGGCGGCCCTCCAGGTAGTGCTGCCGGTGTCCGCTGTCCGCGAGCGTGCCGTCCAAGTCGAATACGGCCAGGGGCCGGTGGTCGCCTCTCATACCGCCAGCAAATCAGACCAACGCGGCCACCAGGAGCAGCACGACCACGATCCCGGCCACCACCGCGGCGACCCGCAGGGACCTGCGCCTCGACCAGATCGGGAGCACCTCGGGGCCGTCCGGCCCGGGGAAGACGTGGAAGACGTGGTCGGGGTCGTCCGGGACCGTGACCGCCACCAGTTGCAGCCACTCGATCTCGGCCCGTCTGGCCACCTCGTCCGGCCGGGGCGCGAGCGCCGCTTCGACGGCCTCGACATGGGCGGGGTCCAGCGCCTCGGGCACCGGCTCGTCGGCCGAGGTCAGTGTGGCCCGCTGCCACGCTCCGGTGCGTCCGGTCTGCTGGCGGACCCGCAGCGGCGGCGCCGGGTCCGGCAGTTTCACCGCGCTCCGCCGCGGCTCGTGCCCGACAGATCCACCCGTCCACCGGGTGACCAGTCCGGTGCCCTCGCAAGGAGTGTGCTCCGTGGAACGCTCCCCCTGGCAGACCGGGCAGTCCCGGAAGCCGGTGTCGTCACACTTCGGGCACGTCTCGGTGCCCCGCCCCCGGCATCGCGGACAGGCGGTGCGCGGCTTGCGGCACTTCAGACAGGTGGCCCGTCCGGCCGCGTTCCGTTCCCGCGGCGAACCGGCCGGCGCAGCGTCCTTGCGGCGCCGGCCCGTGCCGTCGCACCAGATGCACGGTTCGACACCCTTGCACGCCGGGCACAACGGGCCGGTCTCGCAGCTCAGTTTCCCCGTGGCCCGGCAGCGCGAGCACGGCTGCCGGCCCTCGTCGCAGCCGCAGGCCTCCGTCCGTACCGAACCGTGGAGCACCAGCTCCACCTTCCGCGACCGGGCCGGGTCCTTCGGCGGATCGACCGGATGGTCGCGAAGTTCGCCTTCGTACGTCGCCCGTTCCGATATGTCGTACTTGCCGGGCCTGGACTCCGGGCGCGTGCTGCGGGTCTCCACGGAACGGACGATGCGCAGGTCCAGCATCGGGAGCCGGGAGATGCCTGCGCCGTCCTGCCGCAACTGCGGCCCCTGCCCCGGACGGCCGATGTGCCGGGCCACCGCTTCGAGGATTTCGTCGTCGGACAGTGAGTCGGCCATGATGGCGCTTCCACCTCCCTGGTAGGCGCGCCGACGCGCACGAGGCAGCGTACGGGCGGGGCCGCCGGGGGCTCAAGAGGGCCGCACGGGGAGGGTCGTGGGCGCCGCACCGGCACCCGTCACCGCTTTCACCGCGCGCACGCCCGCTCGCGCGCGGAGGGGCGATCCACCCGTCACGTTCCGGACGGATCGCAAAAGGTTGTACAGGATCCGCATGGATCGACAAGCGTTTGTAAAGCTATATTCAGGTTTGTGGCATCCAACGTTAACGATGTGAAGCGAATACTCCTGCGTTCAGGGAAGAGCCCCTACGACGTCGTCCCTGTCGAGCGCGCTCTCCACGAGGACGTGTTCGCCACCAACTCGGGCAACCTGATCTTCAGCGATGCCACTCACAAGATCCTTGAGACGCCGCGCGCCAAGGTGGTGTCGAACGGCATCACCACGCGGGTCGCCGACGCCGACCGGATCAACAGCGAGTACGACGTCTTCGTCGTCCCGCTCGCCAACGCCTTCCGGCCCTCCTTCGAACGGCAGCTGGAGCGGCTGACCCAGCTCATCTCGAAGCTGAAGATACCCGTGGTGGTCCCGGGCGTCGGCGCCCAGACCGGCGTCAACTACTCCGCGGACCGGCTGAAGCCGATGCAGCCGACGGTCTACGCCTTCGTCTCCGCCGTGCTCGACCACAGCGCCTCCATCGGTGTGCGCGGGGAGTTCACCGAGCGGTATCTGCGGGACATGGGATTTCGCGACGTGGACGTCATCGGCTGCCCCTCGATGTTCCTGGGCGGCAGCAGGCTCGTCGTCCGGGAGGACGGCCGGGCGCTCGGGCCCGAGTCCCGCATCGCCGTCAACGGATCGCACGACGCGGTGCGCAAGCACAAGCTCGGGCAGATCATCGACCGCACCCACGCGCGCTACCCGCACCTGCGGTTCATCGGCCAGAACCTCTCCGACGCCCGTCAGCTGCACTGGCGCGACCTGTCCCACCAGAACGCCGCGGTGACCGGCATCCCCACCCACCCCGACCACCCCATGTACGGGGAGGGCAAGGTGCGGGTCTACATCGACCCGGTCACCTGGATGGACGACCTGCGGGGCTTCGATTTCTCCTTCGGCTCCCGGATCCACGGCAACATCGCGGCGCTGCTGGCCGGAACGCCGGCCACGGTGCTCTGCGGCGACTCCCGGACGCTGGAGCTGTGCCGCTACTTCGACATCCCGCACCGGATGCTCTCCAAGGTCCCGTCCGACCTCGACCCCGCCGACCTCCACGCCGCCGCCGACTTCGGGCCGCTGATGCGCGGTCATCAGGAGCGGTTCGACCGTTTCGTGAACTTCCTCGACAAGAACGGTCTGGAGAACACCTTCACCCACGGCGACGGCGGCGCGGCCTTCGACAAGCAGATGAGCGGGCTGACCTTCCCGCCGGGCGTCCGCCCCTGGGTCGGCTCCGACCCCGCCACGATGGCACCCCGGCTGAACTGGCTCCAGAGCCAGCTGACGGAACTCACCGCCGAGAACGCCCAGCTCAGACGGAAGCTCCTGAAGAACGCCTCGCTGCCCGCCCAGCGGTCCACGTACCAGCGGGCCCGCAGCGTCGTGGGCAGGCCGATCAAGCGCGCACTGCGTCCCTCCCGGTAGGCCCGGGGAGTCCGCCGCCGGTCCGCGGGGCCGGTCCGGCCGGGTCGCCGGAATCACGGGACGGCCTCCGACACCTAGAATCGGAGTGTTTGTCCCAGGTCCGTCGGCCCTGCCCCGGCTCTGCCCCGATCCGTACGGAGTCCCCGCGCACATGTCCACCCCCCACGACCCGTACGTCCGGGTGCGCGGCGCCCGCGAGCACAATCTCCAGGACGTCTCGGTCGACATCCCGCGCGACACCCTCACGGTCTTCACCGGGGTCTCCGGCTCCGGGAAGTCCTCGCTCGCGTTCGGGACGATCTACGCCGAGGCCCAGCGCCGCTACTTCGAGTCGGTCGCCCCGTACGCCCGCCGGCTGATCCATCAGGTCGGCGCGCCCGCGGTCGGTGAGGTCACCGGACTGCCGCCCGCCGTCTCGCTGGAGCAGCGCCGCTCGGCGCCCGGGGCCCGTTCGTCCGTCGGTACGGTCACCACGCTCTCCAACTTCCTGCGCATGCTCTTCTCGCGGGCCGGTGACTACCCGGCCGGTGCGGAGCGGCTCGACTCCGACGCCTTCTCGCCGAACACCGCCGCCGGGGCGTGCCCTCAGTGCCACGGGCTCGGCCTCGTCCACCGCACCACCGAGCAGTTGCTGGTCCCCGATCCCTCGTTGTCGATCCGGGACGGTGCGATCGCCGCCTGGCCTGGCGCGTGGCAGGGCAAGAACCTGCGCGATGTGCTGGACGCGCTGGGTCACGACATCGACCGGCCGTGGGGCGAGCTGGGCGCCGAGGAGCGGGAGTGGATCCTGTTCACCGACGAGCAGCCGGTGGTGACGGTCCATCCGGTGCGGGAGGCGGGGCGCATCCAGCGCCCCTACCAGGGCACGTACATGAGCGCCCGCCGCTATGTGATGCACACCTTCGCGGACTCCAAGAGCCGCACCCTGCGCGCGAAGGCCGAGCGGTTCCTGACCAGTGCACCGTGTCCGGCCTGCGGCGGCAGCCGGCTGCGCCCCCGGGCGATGGCCGTGACCTTCGCCGGCCGTACGATCGCGGAACTGGCCGCACTCCCGCTGACCTCCCTGTCCGAGCTGCTGCGCACGGCGGGCGGCAGCGAAACGGCGCGGGTGCTGACGGCGGATCTGCTCGCCCGCATCGAGACCGTCACCGAACTCGGCCTGGGCTACCTCAGCCTCGACCGCACCGCTCCGACGCTCTCCTCCGGCGAGCTGCAACGGCTCCGTCTGGCCACCCAGTTGCGCTCCGGTCTCTTCGGGGTCGTCTATGTGCTGGACGAGCCGTCGGCCGGCCTCCATCCGGCGGACACCGAGTCGCTGCTCGGGGTGCTGGGACGGCTGAAGGAGGCCGGGAACTCGGTCTTCGTCGTGGAACACCAGATGGATGTGGTGCGCCGGGCCGACTGGCTGGTCGATGTGGGACCGCTGGCCGGTGAACACGGGGGCCGGGTGCTGCACAGCGGTCCTCCGGCCGGGCTCGCGGAAGTGACGGAGTCGGCCACCCGGCGCTTCCTCTTCGACGAGGAGCCCGTGCCGGTACGGGAGGTGCGTGCGCCGTCGGGGTGGCTGCGGCTGAGCGGGGTCGACCGGCACAACGTGCGGGGCGTGGACGCCGCGTTCCCGCTCGGTGTCTTCACGGCCGTCACCGGGGTCTCCGGGTCGGGGAAGTCGACGCTGGCCGGTCAGGTGCTGGCCGGTGCGCTCGCCGACCGGCAGGGCGGTGCCGGGCAGGATCCGGACCCGGCCGCGGAGCGCCCGGCGCCCTGGTGTGCCTCGGCGCAGGGGCTGGAGGCGGTGGACCGTCTCGTCCAGGTCGACCAGCGTCCGATCGGCCGCACCCCCCGGTCCAACCTGGCCACGTACACCGGGCTCTTCGACGTCGTGCGCAAGCTGTTCGCCGGGACAAGGACCGCTCGGGAGCGTGGCTACAGGGCCGGCCGGTTCTCCTTCAACGTGGCGGGCGGGCGGTGCGAGACCTGCCAGGGCGAGGGGTTCGTCTCCGTGGAGCTGCTCTTCCTGCCCAGTACGTACGCGCCCTGTCCGGACTGTCACGGCGCGCGGTACAACCCGCAGACCCTGGAGGTCACGCTGCGGGGTCTGGACATCGCGCAGGTGCTGGATCTGACGGTGGAGTCGGCGGCCGGGTTCTTCGCGGGGACACCGGCCGCCGAGCGCAGTCTGCGGACCCTGCTCGATGTCGGGCTCGGCTATCTGCGGCTCGGCCAGCCCGCGACGGAGCTGTCCGGCGGTGAGGCCCAGCGGATCAAGCTCGCCACCGAACTCCAGCGCACCCGCCGGGGCCACACCCTGTATCTGCTGGACGAGCCGACGACGGGGCTGCATCCCGCCGATGTCGAGGTGCTGATGCGGCAGTTGCACGGCCTCGTCGACGCGGGCGACACGGTGGTGGTCGTGGAGCACGACATGGCGGTGGTCGCGGGCGCCGACTGGGTGATCGACCTCGGTCCCGGCGGCGGCGGCCGGGGCGGCCGGATCGTGGCGGCGGGGACGCCCGACGAGGTGTCCCGGGTGCCGCAGAGCCGTACGGCTCCGTACCTCCGGGCCGCGCTCCGTCGCGACTGATCGCCGAGTCTTCGTCAACTCCCCCATTCGCCATGCGAGTTGCCGGTCCAGGCAAGCAAAGGGGAATGAAACAGTAAAGAACATTGACAGTTATCTGGTCCAGACCAATTATGGGCATGCCCCACGGCCTCTCCTCGCCGTGCGGCACGTGACCCCGGCCGGGAATCACAGGAACGGGCCGCGTCCGGCGACGGGCGCGGCCGAGCCGTGCGATCCGCCCGTTGTCTCACCCCGCTGGGAGCTGCCCCATGAGACGTCCAAGAAGAGTCGGCGCCGTCCTGAGCGCCTTGGCCACCGTCGTCGCGTCCGCAGGCCTGATCCTGGGATCGGGCGCCGGCGCACAGGCCGCCGCGACCGCCGCCACCCCCCTGCCCGCGCACGTCTTCGCCCCGTACTTCGAGGCGTGGAACGGCGACAGCCCGGCCGCGCTCTCGCAGGCGTCCGGCGCCAAGTACCTGACCATGGCCTTCATCCAGACGGAGGCCCGCGGTTCCTGCACCCCCTACTGGAACGGCGATTCGAGCACACCCATCGCCCAGTCCGAGTTCGGTGCCGACTTCACCACCATCCGGTCCCGCGGCGGCGATGTGATCCCGTCGTTCGGCGGCTACACGGCCGACAACGGCGGCACCGAGATCGCCGACAGCTGTACGAGTGTCGACTCCATCGCGGCGGCCTACGAGAAGGTCATCACGACCTACGACGTGTCCCGTCTCGACATGGACATCGAGGACAACTCACTGGAGAACAGCGCCGGGATCGACCGCCGCAACAAGGCGATCAAGAAGGTGCAGGACTGGGCCACCGCCAACGGGCGCTCGGTGCAGATCTCGTACACCCTGCCCACCACCACGAGCGGCCTGGCCGACAGCGGTCTCGCGGTGCTGGAGAACGCGGTGTCCAACGGCGCCAGGGTCGATGTCGTGAACCTCATGACCTTCGACTACTACGACGGCGCCTCGCACAACATGGCGCAGGACACCCAGACGGCGATCACCGGGCTCAAGGGCCAGCTGGCCGATCTGTACCCGTCGAAGACCGACGCCCAGCTGTGGGGCATGACCGGCCTCATCGAGATGCCGGGCATCGACGACTACGGTCCGGCCGAGACGTTCACCACGGCCGATGCCACCGCTGTCTACAACTGGGCCGTCGCCAAGGGCGTCAGCACCCTGTCGTTCTGGGCACTCCAGCGCGACAACGGCGGCTGCCCCGGCACCGGGGGCAGCGACACCTGCTCCGGCATCGCGCAGGACACCTGGTACTTCACCCATACCTTCGCCCCGTTCACGGGCGGCGGCACCGGTCCGGTGACGGACGACTACTCGGTGGCCGTGGCCCCCGGTTCGGCGACGGTCGCTCCCGGCGGCTCCACGACGGCGACGGTGAACACGGCGGTCACCTCCGGCAACGCGAAGACCGTCGCGCTGACGGCGAGCGGGGCGCCCGCCGGTGTAACGGCGACGCTCAGCCCGACCTCGGTCACCGCGGGCGGGACGTCGAAGCTGACGGTCGCCGCCTCGGCGTCCGCGGCCCCCGGCACGTACCGGATCGATGTCACCGGCACGGCGGGCACGCTCAGCCATGCGGCGGCCTTCACCCTCACGGTGTCGGGTCCGGGCGGCGGCACCGGGGCCCTGGTCAACGGTGACTTCGAGTCGGGTTCGCTCGGCCCCTGGACGTGCGAGTCCGGTGGCGCGGTCGTCTCCACCCCGGTGCACGGCGGTGCGCACGCACTCGCCGCGGCGGCCACCGCGTCCCAGACCGGCGAATGCGCGCAGACGCTCACCCTGTCGCCCGACACCGAGTACACACTGAGCGGTTGGGTGCAGGGCAGCTACGGCTACCTCGGCGTGCGGGGCGACGCCACGGCCAGCGCCTGGGGCTCGTCGAGCGGCTACGCCAAGCAGTCGGTCGCCTTCACCACCGGCTCGACCGGCAAGGTGACCGTCTATCTGCACGGCTGGTACGGGCAGGGCACGGTGTACGCGGACGACCTCTCCGTCACTTCCTGAACCCGCGAGCCGTCCGGGACTTCCCGGCTCCGGAGGTGGGCGGCCTCCGGAGCCGGGAACCGCACCGCGCCGGGACGCTCCCGGGCGGCCCGGTGGTCAGGCCGCCACCACGCCGCTGCGCAGCGATCCGATGCCTTCCACCTCGACCTCCACGAGATCGCCGGGCCGGAGGAACCGGTCGGAGAAGACACCCGCACCGCGCGGTGAGCCGGTGCAGATCACATCGCCCGGCTCAAGGGTCTGGTATCGCGAGAGGTACGAGATCAGCTCGGGCAGGCGGTGGATGAGGCTGCTGGTGCGGTCGTCCTGGCGCAGCTCGCCGTTGACCCGGGTCCGGATGCGCAGGTCGAACGGCTCGGCGAACTCGTCCTCCGTCACCAGACAGGGCCCGAGCGGCTTGAAGGTGTCGAAGCTCTTGGAGACACCGATGGACGCGGTCGGATCGCCGGACATGGCGCGGCGCTGGATGTCCCGGGCCGAGACATCGTTGACGACCGTCAGACCGGCAAGGTGTTTCCCGGCGTCCGCCGTCGCCACGGATGCGGCGGTGCGGCCGATCACGGCGGCCACCTCGCCCTCGTAGTCGACCTCGGCGGCCGCGACGACCGGGAGGACGATCGGCTCCGTCGGCGCGATCACCGCGGATCCCGCCACCACCTGAAAGTTCGGCTCCTCCGGTATCCGGACTGGGCCCCTGCCCATCGCCGCCAGCATCTCCAGCGCCTCCTCGGCGTGGCTGCGGTAGTTGAGGCCGACGATCAGCACCTTTCCGGGGCGCCGAACCGGCGCGAGGACCCGCACCTCGCCGAGCGCGACCCGGCGCACCGTCCTCGCCGATCGGGCCGCCGCGACGCCGGGACCGCGCAGCAGCGCGCCCAGTTCGTCGAAGGGCAGATCGAGCAGGGACAGCTCCCCCGGGCGGTCCTCCCTGCCGATGCCTCGATCGGTGCTGTACAGACGCATCACGAACTCCCTCGGTCGACCGGCGAACGCCCTCTTGCCCCCAAGTCAAGAGATATCTTGTACGAGAGTCAAGAGGTGGGCCGGAAACCGTGCGGCACCTCCCGCCGCCCGCAGGCGCGGGGCACTCCCGGCATAGGCTTCCGTTCCATGCCACGCAATCGACAGCAGATTCCGAAGGCCGAGCGCGAGGCCGCGCTGGTCGACCACGCATGGGAGCTCTTCGCGACCCGCGGATACAAGGGGACCAGCCTGGCCGAGGTGGGGCGCGCCGCCGGCGTCGCGGCCAACGCGGTGCGCTGGTACTTCCCCACCAAGGACGACCTCTTCGCCGCCGCGCTCGATCACTACGTCACACAGGTGCGGGAGCGCATCGAGGCCGACGGGGAACTCGCCGGGGACCCGCAGCGCGAACTGGTGGCGCTCCTGCTGGACATGGAGCCGTACCGGGGGCTGCACCGGGAGGCCTACGAACGGATCGGCGACTCGGAGGCGCTCGCCGGGACGTACGGGCGGATCCAGGAGTGGCTCGAAGGGCGCCTACTGGCCGCCATCACCGGCAAGCTGCCGGCCGGCGCCGATGTCGCCCTGATCGCGGAGACCGCCCATGTGCTCTTCGAGGGCCTGCTCGTCAGCGTCCGGCGCCTGGACCGCCCCACCGCGGAGGTCGTCCAGCTCCTGACCGAGGCACTCACGGCGGCGGCTGCCGCACGCTGCGGCACCGGCGCCTGACCGAACGCGCGCCCACCCGGCCCACAGAGCAGGAGCGAGATCGAGCCGAGCTTCCCAAGACAGCCGGAACGCCACCTTCCGGACACCTCGCGGCCCGTGAGCGACCCCCTCTTGTCTGGCGCACAAGAGCATGCCTATGCTGCTCTTGCATGCCAGACAAGAAGGCGTCATGCCTACGACCAGGAGGTCGCCCCCCATGGCTTCTCCGAGCAAACTCGCCCATGTCGTTCTCAAGACCGGCCGGCTGACCACCATGACCGAGTGGTACGTACGCGTCCTGGAAGGGCGCGTCACCTTCGCCAACGACTCCCTGGCCTTCCTCACGTACGACGATGAGCACCACCGGGTCGCACTGATCTCCACCGGGGCCTCGGAGCGCCCGGGCGAAGGACACACCGGCCTGCACCACGCGGCGTTCACGTACAGCACGCTCGCGGATCTGCTCGGCACCTACCGGCGGCTGCACAAGGAGGGGATCCACCCCTTCTGGTGCGTCAACCACGGGCCGACCACCTCGATGTACTTCGAGGACCCCGACGGCAATCACATCGAACTCCAGATCGACAACTTCGCCACCGAGGAGGCCCTCCACGAGTGGTTCGCCTCGGGTGCCTTCGAGGAGGATCCGATCGGTACCCGCTTCGACCCCGACGAGCTGGTCCGCCGTTTCGAGTCCGGTGAGCCCTTCGCCGAGCTGGTCAAGCGCTCATGACGGCCACCGACACTCCCGTGGTCATCGTCGGCGCCGGTCCCGTCGGACTGGCCACGGCGCTGGTGCTGGGCCGGCACGGCGTGCCCAGTGTCGTGTGCGAACAGTACGGCGGCGTCAATCCGCATCCCCGTGCCCATGTCGTCAACACCCGGTCGATGGAACTGCTGCGGAGCTGGGGAATCGCGGACGCGGTCCGCGCGGACTCGGTGGACCCCCAATGGGCGCTGAACATCCGGTGGAAGCAGACCCTCTCGGGTTCCGAACTCGGCCGGATCAACATGGCCGAGGGGAACGGCGAGCAGCTGCTCCGGCGCATCGACGCCTCCTCCGAGATGATCACCTCCTGCGCCCAGGACCGTGTACAGCAGCACCTCCTCGACGCGGTCCTCGCCCAGGGCATGGCGACCGTCCGCTACAACACCACCGTCCTCGGCATCACGGACCGGGGCGACGCGGTCGACGTCACCGTGGAGAGCGGGCAGCACACGCAGACGCTCCGCGCCCGCTACGCCGTTGCCGCGGACGGGGCGGCCGGTGGCCTGCGGGAGAAACTCGGCATCACGAGCGAGGGCTCGCCGGTCCTGGGCCATCAGCTGAACATCTATTTCCACGCGGACCTGTCGCCCTGGACCGAGGCCGATCCGGCCCTGCTCATCTGGGCCGTCAACACCGCCTCCCCCGGTGTCTTCATCGGGATGGACGGTGTCCGCAGATGGACGTTCCAGCGGACCTTCGATCCGGCCACCGAGTCGCCCGGGGACTACTCGCCCGAACGGTGCGCCCGGATCATCCGGGAGGCCGTCGGCGTGGACGAACTGGAGGTCGACATCCGGTCCGTGGGCCCCTGGACGATGGTGGCACGGACCGCCGAGCGGTACCGGAGCGGCCGGATCTTCCTCGCGGGCGACGCCGCCCACCAGTTCCCCCCGACGGGCGGCCTGGGCATGAACACCGGACTGGCCGACGCGGACAACCTCGGGTGGAAGCTCGCCGCGGTGCTGGGCGGGTGGGCTCCCGAATCCGTGCTCGACAGCTACGAGAGCGAGCGCCGCCCGGTCGCCGTCGCCAACGCCCGTCACAGTGTTCTCAACGCGACGAAGATGGCCGAGGCGGGGATCGGGCCGGACACGGCCGCCATCGCCGCCCGGCTCGAAAGCCCGGACCCGGAGATCGCGGCGCGGGAGCGCCGGCGGCTCGCGGCGGCCATCCCTCCGCAGCGGCCGCATTTCGACTCCCTCGGCCAGGAGATCGGATACGTCTACGGAGCCGGAGGGCGCGCGGAGAGGGAGAGCGGTGACCCGCTCCCGGCGACGGAGTACTCACCCGCCCCGGTCCTCGGGGCGCGGCTCCCGCACGCCTGGGTCGAACGCGGCGGTGCCCTGCTGTCGACGCACGATCTTCTCTTCCCGGGCTTCACGCTGATCACGGGGCCGGCCGGCTCGCGATGGGCCGAGGCGTTCGCGGAGGCCGCCGGTGAGGTTCCGGCCCGGACGGTCGTCGTGGGCCGGGACATCACCGTCGTCGACGACTCGCTCCTGGAACGCCTCGGGATCACCGAGGACGGAGCCGTCCTCGTACGCCCGGACAGCCACATCGCGTGGCGCAGCGGCGACGGATCGCCCCTGTCGCTCGGCACCGCCCTCTGCGAAGTGCCGGACGCCTCGCCCCGGTCCGCATAACCGCTTCGAGCCGGACGGTTCACGCAGCGCCGTTCCTCCGGGGCATCTCGGAGGAACGGCGCTGCGGACCACCCCCGCACCTTCCGAGGAAACCACGTGGTGACACAGAAAACAGCCCGGCCCACGCTCCAGGACCGATTCACGCGTGAGGAGGGCACCCTCCATCTCACCGGGATCCAGGCACTGGCCAGACTCCCGCTCGACCTGCGCCGGTCGGACCTTCGCGCCGACCGCAGCACCGCCGCCTTCGTGTCCGGGTACGAGGGGTCTCCCCTGGCCGGCTACGACATGGAACTCGAACGCTGCCGGTCACAACTCGACGCGCACGACATCGTCTTCCGCCCCGGGGTCAACGAAGAGCTGTCCGCCACGGCGGTCCAGGGCACACAGCTCGCCGCGATGCAGCCGGACAAGCGGGTCGACGGCATCACGGGCATCTGGTACGGCAAGTCCCCCGGTCTGGACCGGGCCTCGGACGCCATCCGGCACGCCAACCTGATGGGCACGCACCCCGACGGCGGTGTACTCGCCCTGGTGGGCGACGACCCGGGCGCCAAGTCCTCGACCGTGCCCGGGGCATCCGAACTGCTCCTGGCCGACCTCGGGATACCCACCCTCTACCCGTCGGACCCGCAGGAAGCCCTCGACTTCGGACTGCACGGCGTGGCCATGTCCCGCGCCAGCGGGCTGTGGGTCGCCCTGAAGATCGTGACCGCCGTCGCCGACGGCTCCGGCACCGTCGACGTGCGGGCCGGGCGCGTATCGCCCCTGGCGCCCGCGCCCATGGCCGGTGACACACCGTACCGGCACCGGGTGACCGCCCACATGGTGCAGCCGACGCTCGGCGAGCTGGAACGCAGCCGGGACGGCGTCAGACTGGAGATCGCCCGCCGCTACGCCGCCGCCAACGGTCTCAACCGGATCACCCGGCAGGGCCCGGACGACCGCGTCGGCATCATCGCCCCCGGCAAGACCTTCCTCGACCTTCTCCAGGCCCTGCGCATCCTCGGACTCGACGACACCGAACTGGAGCGGCGCGGGATCCGGCTGCTCCACCTCGGGATGATCCACCCGCTCGAACCGTCGGTGGTGGAACGGTTCGCGGCCGGTCTGAGCCACATCATCGTGGTGGAGGAGAAGCGTCCGCTGATCGAGAGCGCGGTCAAGGACCTGCTCTACGGAAGGCCCGACGCACCGGCCGTCTCCGGAAAACACGCGCCCGACGGCAGTGAGCTCATCCCCGCGGACGGCGAGCTGGGCCCCGATCCGATCGCCGCCCGGCTCGCCGCCAGGCTGGTCTCCATCGGTGATTTCCCCACCGTACGGCGCTGGTCGGAAAGCTCCCGGCCACGACCCGGCCGAGTGCAGCTGCCGCTGCTGACCCGTACGCCGTACTTCTGTTCCGGCTGCCCGCACAACGTGTCCACGCAGACGCCCGAAGGATCCACCGTCGGTGCCGGCATCGGCTGCCACGCCATGGTCACGTTGATGGACCCGGCCCAGGCCGGAGACGTGATCGGTATGACGCAGATGGGCGGCGAGGGCACCCAGTGGATCGGCATGGAGCCGTTCCTCGAACGCAAGCACCTGATCCAGAACCTGGGGGACGGCACCTTCCACCACTCCGGCAGTCTCGCCGTCCGGGCGGCGGTCTCCGGCGGGGTGAACATCACCTACAAGCTGCTGTACAACTCGGCGGTCGCCATGACCGGCGGGCAGCAGCCCGTCGGAGTCATGCCCGTGCCGGCGATCTGCGCGGCGCTCCTCGCCGAGGGGGTCGGACGGATCATCGTCACCACCGAGGATCCCTCGCGCTACCGAAGAGTGAAGCTCCCCAAGGGCGTTCAGGTGTGGCACCGCGACCGGCTGACCGAGGCGCAGGAGACCCTCGCGCGGGTTCCCGGCGTGACCCTGCTCGTCCATGACCAGGAGTGCGCCACCGAACTCCGCCGCAAGCGCAAGCGCGGGCTGGCGGCGGACCCCGCCGAGCGGGTGGTGATCAACGAGCGGGTCTGTGAGGGGTGCGGCGACTGCGGGCAGAAGTCCAACTGTCTGTCGGTCCAGCCCGCCGACACCGAGTTCGGACGCAAGACCCGGATCGACCAGTCCTCCTGCAACAAGGACTTCACCTGTCTGAAGGGCGACTGTCCCTCGTTCCTCACCGTCGTTCCCGCCAAGGGGAGAGCGGCCTTCGTCCCGGTACCGATGCCGGATGTCACGGCTCTGCCCGAGCCGATGGCCGGCGAGCCCGCCTCGCACACCACGCGCATCACCGGGGTGGGCGGCTCCGGAGTCATCACCCTGGCGCAGATCCTGAGCACCGCGGCGTCACTCGCCGGCCGTCACGTCCGGGCCCTGGACCAGACCGGCCTGGCGCAGAAGGGCGGTGCGGTGGTCTCCGACATCAAGATCACCCGGGAGCCGGTGGCTCAGTCGAACAAGGCGGCCGACGAGGAGTGCGATCTCTACCTCGGCTGCGACCTGCTGGTCGCGGCGGAACCGGGTCAGCTGTCCGCCGCGACCCCGGCGCGGACGGTGGCGGTCGTCTCCACGGCCGAGGTTCCGACCGGGCGCATGGTGACCGACACGACGGTGTCCTTCCCCGCCGTCGAACCGATCAAGGAACGCATTCGCGCGGTGGCCGACCGGGCCGTCTTCCTCGACGCGCGCCGGCTGGCCGAATCCCTGCTGGGTGAGGACCAGTTCGCCAATCTGCTGCTCGCCGGGGCGGCCTACCAGACCGGTGCGCTGCCGCTGCCCGCGGAGTCCATCGAGGAGGCGATCACCCTCAACGGGGTGAAGGTCGAGGACAATCTCAAGGCGTTCCGGCTCGGCCGGCAGGCCGTCGGCGATCCCGACGGCTTCGCAGCGGTCCTGAAGCGCGAGGGCCCTTCCCCGGCGCCGGAGCCCGCCTCCTCCCCCTCGGCGCGCGGTGTGGTCGCGCTGGTGGACACCGTTCCGGGATCGGAGCTCAGGCGCCTGCTGGAGGTCCGGGTGCCGGATCTCATCGGCTACCAGAACACGGCCTACGCGACGCGGTACGCGCAGGGCGTCGAGCGGGTGCGCCTGATCGAGGCCGAGCGTGTCCCCGGCTCGACCGCGCTGACCGAGGCGGTGGCCCGCCACCTGTACAAGCTCATGGCCTACAAGGACGAGTACGAGGTGGCACGCCTCTCCCTCGATCCGGCTGTGGAGCGAGACGTACGGGCGAGGTTCGGGGAGGGCGCCCGGGTGTCCTACCGTCTCCACCCGCCCGTGCTCCGGGCACTCGGGATGGACCGGAAGATCGTGCTCGGCCCGTGGTTCAGGCCCGTCTTCCGTGTGCTCGCGGCGATGCGCCATGTCAGGGGCACGCGGCTGGACCCGTTCGGTGGTGCCCGGATGCGCCGGGTCGAACGGGCGTTGGTCGTCGAGTACGAAGACATGATCGCCCGGGCGTGCCTGGCGCTGGGCCCGGACAACCACGCCCTGACCGTCGAACTCGCCGAACTGCCCGACATGGTGCGGGGGTACGAGGAGATCAAGACGGCGGCGGTCGCCCGGTACCGTGCCGAAGCCGCCGCGCTCCTGGAACGGCTCGGGCAGCCGCTCCAGGACGCTGTCACGAAGGGCGAACCGTCCGTGTAGTCACGGGGCGGCCCCGGCACCGGGGCCGCCCGGGACCTCGTCCGAGCCGGGCCCGATCCGGACAGCCCTTAGCGGCGCACCTTGCGGGTGGCGCGCAGCCACTCCTTGTTCATGGCCGAGATCGACGGCAGCGGGATGCCCTTGGGGCAGGCGGTGGCGCACTCGCCGGTGAGCGTGCAGCCGCCGAAGCCCTCGCTGTCCATCTGGCCGACCATGTCGAGCACCCGGGTCTCGCGCTCCGGGGCGCCCTGCGGCAGCACGTTGAGGTGGTTGATCTTCGCCGAGGTGAAGAGCATCGCCGAGCCGTTGGGGCAGGCCGCCACACAGGCTCCGCAGCCGATGCACTCGGCGTGCTCGAAGGCGAAGTCGGCGTCGGGCTTGGGCACCGGGGTGGCGTGTGCCTCGGGGGCGGTGCCGGTCGGGGCGGAGATGTAACCGCCCGCCTGGATGATCCGGTCGAAGGCCGAGCGGTCCACGACCAGGTCCTTGACGACCGGGAAGGCGGAGGCGCGCCACGGTTCGATGTCGATCGTGTCGCCGTCCTCGAAGGACCGCATGTGGAGCTGGCAGGTGGTGGTGCGCTCGGGGCCGTGGGCATCGCCGTTGATGACGAGGCTGCACGCGCCGCAGATGCCCTCACGGCAGTCGTGGTCGAAGGCGACGGGGTCGTCGCCGGCGAGGATGAGCTCCTCGTTGAGGGTGTCGAGCATCTCCAGGAACGACATGTCCTGCGAGATGCCGTCCACCTCGTAGGTGGACATGGTGCCGGGTGCGTCGGCGTTCTTCTGCCGCCAGACGCGCAGGGTGAGCTTCATGCGTAGCTCCGCTGAGTGGGGTGGACGTACTCGAAGACGAGGTCTTCCTTGTGCAGGACGGGGGGCCGGCCGGTGTCGGCGAACTCCCAGGCGGCGGCGTAGGAGAACTCCTCGTCCCGGCGGGCGGCTTCGCCGTCCGGGGTCTGCGACTCCTCGCGGAAGTGGCCGCCGCAGGACTCGGCGCGGTGCAGTGCGTCGAGGCACATGAGCTCGGCGAGCTCCAGATAGTCGACGATGCGGTTGGCCTTCTCCAGCGACTGGTTGAACTCGTCGCCGGTGCCGGGGACCTTGATGCGTCGCCAGAACTCCTCGCGGATCTGCGGGATGCGTTCGAGCGCCGTGCGCAGTCCTTCCTCGGTGCGGGCCATGCCGCAGTACTCCCACATGAGTTCACCGATCTCGCGGTGGAAGGAGTCCGGAGTGCGGTCGCCGTCGACGGCGAGCAGCAGGTTCAGCCGGTCCTCGGTGTCGGCTACGGCCTCCTCCACGGCGGGATGCGAGGCGTCGACCGGTTCGTGGTGCGGATTGCGGGCGAGGTAGTCGTTGATCGTCGACGGGAGGACGAAGTAGCCGTCGGCGAGTCCCTGCATCAGCGCGGACGCGCCGAGCCGGTTGGCGCCGTGGTCGGAGAAGTTGGCCTCGCCGATGGCGAAGAGGCCGGGGACGGTGGTCTGGAGGTCGTAGTCGACCCAGAGGCCGCCCATCGTGTAGTGCACGGCGGGGTAGATCCGCATCGGGGTCTCGTACGGGTTCTCCGCCGTGATCCGTGCGTACATGTCGAAGAGGTTGCCGTACTTCTCCTCGACCTTGTCCCGGCCCATCCGCGCGATGGCCTCGGCGAAGTCCAGGTAGACGCCCTGGCCGCCGGGGCCGACGCCGCGTCCCTCGTCGCAGACGTTCTTCGCGGCGCGGGATGCGATGTCCCGGGGCACCAGGTTGCCGAAGGCGGGGTAGATGCGCTCCAGGTAGTAGTCGCGCTCGTCCTCGGGGATCTCGCCCGCGGGGCGGTCGTCGCCCTTTGCCCTGGGAACCCAGATCCGGCCGTCGTTGCGCAGCGACTCGCTCATCAGGGTCAGCTTGGACTGGTGGTCGCCGGTGCGCGGGATGCAGGTGGGGTGGATCTGGGTGAAGCAGGGGTTGGCGAAGTACGCGCCGCGGCGGTGGGCGCGCCAGACGGCGGTGGCGTTGGAGTTCATGGCGTTCGTCGACAGGTAGAAGACGTTGCCGTAGCCGCCGCTGGCCAGGACGACCGCGTCGGCGAAGTAGGTGTCGATCTTCCCGGTGACGAGGTCGCGGGCGACGATCCCGCGGGCCTTGCCGTCGACGACGATCAGGTCGAGCATCTCGGTGCGGGCGTGCAGTTCGACGTTGCCCGCGGCGATCTGCCGGGAGAGTGCCTGGTAGGCGCCGAGCAGGAGCTGCTGTCCGGTCTGGCCGCGGGCGTAGAAGGTGCGGGAGACCTGGACGCCGCCGAAGGAGCGGTTGTCGAGGAGTCCGCCGTACTCGCGGGCGAAGGGGACGCCCTGGGCGACGCACTGGTCGATGATCTCGACGGAGATCTGGGCCAGCCGGTGGACATTGGACTCGCGGGCGCGGAAGTCGCCGCCCTTGACGGTGTCGTAGAAGAGCCGGTGGATCGAGTCGCCGTCGTTGCGGTAGTTCTTCGCGGCGTTGATGCCGCCCTGGGCGGCGACCGAGTGGGCGCGGCGGGGCGAGTCCTGGAAGCAGAACTGGACGACGTGGTAGCCCTGTTCGGCCAGGGTCGCACCGGCCGAGCCGCCGGCCAGGCCGGTGCCGACGACGATGACGGTGTGCTTGCGGCGGTTGGCCGGGTTGACCAGCTTGGCCTGGAAGCGGCGGGTGTCCCAGCGCTCGGCGACGGGGCCCTCGGGGGCCTTGGTGTCGGCGACGGGTGCGCCGGTCTCGTAGTGCGAGTAGTCGGTCATCTCAGCTCACGACTCCGGTCATGACGGCGACGGGTACACAGATGAAGCCCAGCGTCAGCACCGCGGCAAGGACGTTGGCGATGGTCTTGAGGACGCGGTCACGGGTCGCGTTTCCCGCGCCGAGTGTCTGGGCGGCGCTCCAGAAGCCGTGCTGGACGTGGAGTCCGAGGGCAAGCATGGCGACGATGTAGACGGTGTTGCCGTACCAGGTGGAGAAGGTGTCGATGACGTTCTGGTACGGGTGCCCGGACTGGAATCCGCCGGGGTGCACGGTGCCCGTCGTCAGGTCGAGGATGTGCCAGACGATGAAGAGGCCGAGGATGATCCCGCCCCAGCGCATCGTGCGGGTGGCATAGCCGGCGCGCGGCTTCCTGTGCACGTACTTGGCGGGGCGTGCCCGGATGTCGCGGCGGCTCAGCTGGTACGCGGAGACGGCGTGCAGCACCACTGCCGCGACGAGCACGACGCGGACGATCCACAGGGCCCACTCGTAGTGCAGGAAGGGCTCGCCCATGGTCCGCAGCCAGTGCGCGTAGTGGTTGAACTCGCCGGACCCGAAGAAGATCTTCAGGTTGCCGATCATGTGGACGACCAGGTAAAGGAGCATGATCAGGCCGCTCACGGCCATGACCGTCTTCTTGCCGAGGGACGAGTCCCAGAGCGTACGCGTCATGGACGGCCGTCGGTCTGTCCGGGTTGCCAATGCCATGGACACGACGCTAGGTCCGATCCACCTCATCAGTCCAAGACATGGAATGGCTCATGTTCATAGGCTTGGGCTATCGTGGCCGATCGAGGTGGGCGTATGCAGTTCCAGCAGCTGATGTATTTCGTGGCCGTGGCCGAGACCCGGCACTTCACCCGTGCCGCCGAGGAGGTGCATGTCTCGCAGCCCTCGCTCTCCCAGCAGATCCGGGCGCTGGAGAGTGAGCTGGGCGCGGAGCTGTTCAGCCGGGCGCGCGGCAACATCACGCTCACCGACGCGGGCGAGGCCCTGCTGCCGCTGGCCCGCCGGATCCTCGCGGACGCGGACACCGCACGCCACGAGGTGCAGGAGCTGGCTCAGCTGCGCCGGGGCCGGGTCCGGCTCGGTGCCACCCCCAGCCTCTGCACCGGCCTGCTCCCGGACGTGCTGCGCGCCTTCCACGACCGGCATCCGGGGATCCAGCTGCTGCTGGAGGAGGGCGGCTCGCTCGACCTGGTGCGGGAGCTGGCGCGCGGCGCGCTCGATCTCGCGCTGGTGGTGCTGCCGCTGCCGGCCGCGTCCCCCGCGCTCACGACCGTGGAGCTGCTCCAGGAGGACCTGGTCGTGGTGTCGTCGGCGCGGGCCCCGCGGCCCGGCCGGGGCGGGAAGGTACGGATCGCCGATCTCCAGGGCGCACCGCTGGTGATGTTCCGGCACGGGTACGACCTGCGGGAGCTGACGGTCGCCGCCTGCCGGGCCGAGGGCTTCGAGCCGTCGTTCACGGTGGAGGGCGGCGAGATGGACGCCGTGCTCGGCTTCGTCCGGGCGGGGCTCGGGATCGCGGTGGTGCCGAGCATGGTGGCCGTCCGGTCCGGTCACGAGCTGCGGACCACCCCGCTGGCCCGTCCTGGGCTGCGGCGCACGATCGCCCTCGCGCACCGCAGCGACGTGGCTCCGCCGCGCGCGGCGCGCGAGCTGCAGAAGGTGCTGCTCGCCGCCGGACGGGCCTGAGCGGGCCCGTCCGGCGGGAGCGGGAGCGGGGACGGGCGCGGGGCCCGCCCCGCCTCACACCGCGTCGGCCAGCAGCAGCGAGTGGATCCGGTCCGGCGCGCCCGGCCGGGCGTAGTACCAGCCCTGCGCCGTGTCGCAGCCCAGCTCGCGCAGCTGCTCGGCCTGGGCGCCGGTCTCCACGCCCTCGACCGTGACCGCGAGGTCCAGGCTGTGCGCCAGGGAGACGATGCCCTCGACGATCTTCAGATCGACCGGGTCCGCCGGATGCTGCTGCATGCCCATGGTGAAGGAACGGTCCAGCTTGAGCACGCTCACCGGCAGCCGGCGCAGGTTCGCCAGGTTCGAGTACCCGGTGCCGAAGTCGTCGAGCGCTATGTCGACCCCCATTTCGGCCAGTTGCCGCAGCGGCTTGAGCAGGTCGTCGTCGGCGCCGATGAGCGCGGACTCGGTGACCTCCAGGCAGAGCGCCCCGGGTTCGAGCCCCGAGCGCTCCAGCACGTCGACCGTCTCGGCGACCAGCCGCGGGTGGTGCAGCTGGGTCGGTGAGAGGTTGACGTTGATCCGGAGCGGGCCGCCGTCGGTGTGCCGTTTCTGCCAGAAGTTGGCCTGCCGTACGGATTCCTCCAGCACCCAGCGGCCCAGCGGCACGATCAGTCCGGTGTGCTCGGCGAGCGGGATGAACCGGTCCGGGCCGAGCACCCCGTGCTGCGGGTGGCACCAGCGCACCAGCGCCTCCGCACCGTGCACCGTGCCGTCGCCGAGGTGGACCAGCGGCTGGTACTCGATGAAGAACTCGCCGCGTTCCAGGGCGGCGGGCAGTGCGGTGGTCAGCCCGTGCCGGGTGATGGCACGGGCGTCGGCCTCGGCGTCGGCGAGTTCGAACCGGTTGCCGCCCGCGGACTTGGCCCGGTACATCGTGATGTCGGCGCTGCGCAGCACCTCGGCGGCGTTGCGTTCGCGGGCGGGCCCTTCGACGACCCCGATGGAGCCCCGTACGGTCAGCTCACGGCCGTCCAGGCGGATCGGGCTGCCGAGCACGCAGAGGATGCGGCAGGCCAGTTCGACGACCTCCGTCTCGGTCCCGGGACCGGTGGTCAGGGCCACGAACTCGTCGCCACCGAGCCGCGCGACCATCTCGCCGGGCGCGGTCGCACAGCTCTGCAACCGGTCGGCGACCTCGACCAGCAGCCGGTCCCCCGACGCGTGGCCGAGGCTGTCGTTGACCGCCTTGAAGCCGTCCAGGTCGAGGTAGCAGAGGCCGAAGCGGCTGCCGTCCTCGGCGGACAGTGCCTTCTCCAGCCGCTCGAAGAACAGCGTCCGGTTGGGCAGGCCGGTGAGCGCGTCGTGGGTGGCCTCGTACCGCAGCCGCAGATTGAGCAGCCGGCGCTCGGTGGTGTCCTCCATCAGCGCCAGCTGGTACTGCGGCTCGCCCTCGGCGTCACGCAGCAGCGACACGGTCAGATTGGTCCACAGCACGGTGCCGTCGTTGCGGTAGTACGGCTTCTCGACCCGGTAGTGCTCGCGTTCGCCGCGCACCAGCTCGTCGTAGTACTTCCACACGTGCGGCGAGTCCTCGGGGTGGACCCACTCGTTGACCTTGTGGCTGCGCACATGGTGGTCGAGCCCGCCGAACATCCGGGTGAGGGTGTCGTTGACCTCCAGGACATTGCCGTCCAGGTCGGCGATGCCGATGCCGACGGCCGCGTCCTTGAAGACGGCGCGGAAGCGTGCCTCGGTCGCGTGCAGCGCGTGTTCGGCGTCGGTGCGGGCGGTCAGCGCGGAACGCGCGATGGCCTCCTGCTCGGCGAGGGTGCGCTCGCGCAGCGCCTGGGTGAAGCCGGCCGCGAGGGTGTGCTGGATCCGGGCGCAGCGGGCCCTGCTGTCCTCGGTCGACAACGCCGTCACGCCGTTGCTTCCGCAGTAGAGCACCAGATACGAGTCGATCACGCCGAGCGTGCTGCTGAGCGCGTCCGGATCGGTGCAGTGCGCGGAGACGAGGGCGGCGCCCACTTCGCCCGCCGGTGCCGCATCGAAGGGCCGGGCGTGCAGGATGTCGCTGAGATCGCGGGCCAGCGGCTGCAGATGCTGTTCGAACTCGGTGCGCGTCAAGGAGGTGGCCGTCGAGGGGAAGATGGCCCGGCTCCATATGGTGGCGAATCTCCGGAGCCGGTCCTCGGGACCGTCGGGCTCCGTGTCCGGAACACCGGACGACTGGGCGGGGATGCTCACGCCTTGCGTCCCACTCCCGCGAAGCCCGAGAACGCGAATGGGTCCTCCTGCTCCGTCACCACCGGTGCGTCCGGCCGCCAGTGCGGCATCGACACGAGGCCGGGCTCGATCATCTCGTACCCCTCGAAGAAACCGGCGATCTCGGCGCGGGACCGCATGACCAGCGGGTTGCGGATCTTCTTGTAGACCTCCACCGTGCCGCCCGCCTCTTCCCGGGGAAGCGGAACGCCCTCGTACGAGGCGTGGGTCATGACGACGATGCTGCCGGGTGCGAGTGCCTCACGCAGTTCGGCGACCGCGCTCTGCGGGTGGTCGGCGTCCTCGATGAAGTGGAGCACCGCGACGAGCAGCAGGGCCACCGGGCGGTCCAGGTCGAGCAGTCCGGTGATCTCCGGGTTCTTCACGATCTCCTGCGGGTGGCGCAGATCGGCGGCGGCGATCACGGCCCGGTCGTTTCCTTCGAGTACGGCCCGGCTGTGCGCGACCGCGACCGGGTCGTGGTCGACGTACGCCACCCGGGCCTCGGGGTCGGCCGCCTGCGCGACTTCGTGAACATTGCCGAAGGTCGGTATTCCTGAACCGATGTCCAGAAACTGACTGATGCCCTGGCTCACCGCGTAACGCACGGCTCGGCGCATAAAGGCGCGATTCGCCTGCATGATCTTGGGGAGTCCCGGCATGAACTCCATGGCCTTGCGCGCCGCTTCCCGGTCCACCTCGAAATTGTGCGATCCGCCCAGATAGAAGTCGTACATGCGAGACACGCTCGGCACCGAAATGTCTATGCCTTGCGGTGCCCAGGCGGGACGCTCCATCAATGTCTCCAACAAGTCGCCACGGCGATCCGGCCATGTTCATGGTCAGTGTTGACCAGAGGCTACTGATCCACTGCCAAGAGAGCGAGCGGAAACGGAAATTAGCCGTCCGTTATTGGTCACACACCAGTGGCATGTGCAACCGCGCCGTCGCTGCGTGTGACATTCGACGCCGCACGGGTCCGGCGGGGGTGATGCCGGGTACCATACGCCCTCCCAGTCACGGCCGTTGATGAATCCGGTGATGCAGCCGGTTTCTCATCGGGCATTAGGTCTGGACCGGATGACGGCCGATGTCCCGGCAGTTGAGTCCACCGGGTCGATTGAAGGTGACAAATGCCTTGGCGGCGACGCCTTTGGAAGCATTCTTTACCAATGAGGCAATGCCCGGTCACTTCAACGGCCGCTTCGGCGTTCGCTGCGACGTTCGCTTCATCGGCGGTTTCACCGGGCACTTCGTCGGGCGCTCGATCCGTCGCCCGACCGGTCACGTGGTGGCACCGGAGCCGGCCCGGGGCCGGGCGACCGTTCCGGCCGGGGATCCGCGTCAACTTCCGTACAGCACGTTTCAGTTACGCAGGGCGCCCCCGCCACCCGCGGCACCGGGCACCCGTCCGGTCCCCGCCGGATCCTCGCCGGTCACAGGCGCTCCCCCGACGGCAAACACCCGTCGCTCCAGATCCCCACCATCAGGCGAAACACACTCCCTGCCCGCGTGTCCCGCGACCCGCCGGAACATGCTCCCGGTCGTGTACGGATCACTCATAGGACGGCTCACGGCAGCCGTCGCCCTTCTCTGGCTGCTCTCCGCCCCGGCTCCCGCCGTCGCGGACAGCTGCGCATACGCCTCCATCGGTGAGAGCGGGGGCAGTTCGTCGGTCGCCACGTCGGGCGACGGCAGTTGCCACGCGGGCCCGATTCCCGAGCCGACGCCACCACACACCCCACGGCCGTCGCCTCCTC
>NZ_JBCEWQ010000124.1:0-26964 GCF_038448545.1 Streptomyces sp. CLV115 | reverse complement strand
GGGGCCCGAACCCATGTCCGGACCCCGGGCACCCCCACTCCCCGGAGTCCCGGTGGCCGTCACCGAACACAACACACTCACACCGGCACCGCAGAACCACCACGACAGCAACCGGCCGGCCAACTGCACCGAAAAGACACGAAGTAGATCGAATATAGAAGTACGGGCCACGCTCGATCCGATGCCATATACGCTCGAAAATCATCCCCTTGAGACCCGGAACCGCACTATGGAGAGGACAGGTCGCAACATGGTGACCGAGACGAGCCGCCCTTCCCTCGACAACGGCTACAACACGGTCAACCGGGGGCACGCCCTGCGTCTGGCCGACGTGACCAAGGTGTACGGCAAGAACGGCCGTGGCGTGCGTGCCCTGGACGGGGTCTCCGTGGGGATCGAGCGCGGCTCCTTCACCGCGGTGATGGGCCCGTCCGGCTCCGGCAAGTCGACGTTCCTGCACTGCGCGGCCGGCCTTGACAAGCCGACCACCGGCCAGTCCTACATCGGGGACACCCAGCTCAACGACATGAACGAGACCCAGCTGACGAAGCTGCGCCGCCAGCGCATCGGCTTCGTCTTCCAGGCGTTCAACCTCATCCCGTCCCTGTCGGTCCGTCAGAACGTCGAGCTGCCCCTGCGCCTCGCCGGCGAGAGCCTCGACAAGAACTGGCTCGACGAGATCCTCGGCCGCGTCGGCCTCGGCGGCCGGGCCGCCCACCGGCCCGCCGAACTCTCCGGCGGCCAGCAGCAGCGCGTCGCCATCGCCCGCGCCCTCATCACCCGGCCCGACGTCATCTTCGGCGACGAGCCCACCGGCGCCCTCGACACCGTGACCGCCAAGGAGATCCTCTCCCTGCTGCGCTCCTGCGTGGACGAGACCGGCCAGACCGTCGTCATGGTCACCCACGACCCGGTGGCCGCCTCGTACGCCGACACCGTCCTCTTCCTGGCCGACGGCAAGATCGCCGGACAGATGGAATCCCCGACCGCCGACCTCGTCGCCGAGCGCATGACACACCTGGGAGCGTGGGCCTGATGCTGCGCTATGCACTGCAGACCCTCAAGGCCAGGAAGGGCGGCTTCATCGGCGCCTTCCTCGCCCTGTTCTGCGCCGCCGCACTCGTCACCGCCTGCGGCATCCTCCTGGAGACCGGACTGCGCGGCACCATCGCCACCGAGCGCTACGCCGCCGCCCCGGTCATCGTCGGCGCCGACCAGAACGTCCACCAGACGACCATCAAGAAGAAGAAGGGCAAGGTCAAGGAGAAGCACAAGGCGAAGCCACTGGCCGAGCGGGTCTGGCTGCCCGAGGCCACCACCGCGAAACTCGCCGCCTTACCCGGCGTCCGCAAGGCGGTGCCCGAGACGAACTTCCCGGCGTACGCGGTCGGCCCCCAGGGCCGGATCGTGCCCGGCATCGACGGCAAGCCGTCCTACGGCCACGCCTGGTCCTCCGCCGCACTGACCCCGTTCGAACTGACCGACGGCAAGGCACCCACGGGCGCCACCGAGGTCGTCCTCGACCGGGAACTCGCGGACCGCACCGGCCTCAAGACCGGCAGCAGCCTCGTCGTCCAGTCGACCGGCGCCCCCATGACGTACAAGGTCAGCGGCATCGCCGCGGCGAAGGACGGCGACCTGCACCAGCAGACCTCGCTGTTCTTCTCCGACGAGACCGCCCGCAACCTCTCCGGACGGCCCGGCCAGGTCACCACCGTCGGCCTGATGCCCAAGGCCGGCGTCTCCGCCGACGAGCTCGCCGACCAGGCCGAGAAGGCCCTCGCCGGCGACGGCCGCAAGTACGCCGTCGCCACCGGCGGAGAGCGCGGACCCATCGAGTTCCTCGACGCCGGCAAGGCCCGGGTCAAGCTCGTCTCCATGGGCGGCGCGATGGGCGGTACGTCACTGCTCGTCGCGATCCTCGTCGTCGTCGGCACCTTCGCGCTCTCCATCCAGCAGCGCTACCGCGAGCTCGCCCTGCTCCGCGCCATCGCCGCGACCCCCAAGCAGGTCCGTCAGCTGATCGGCCGCGAGGCCCTGATCATCGGCGGCCTCGCGGGCGGCCTCGGCTCGGTCGCGGGCCTGCCCATCGCGTACTGGCTGCACAGCAAGTTCATCGACTTCAAGGCCATCCCCGACACCCTCGAACTCACCTTCAGCTTCGTGCCGTTCGCCGCGGCCGTCGGCGCCGCCCTGCTCGGGGCGTGGGTCGCGGCCCGCATCTCCGCCCGCCGCACCGCCCGCATCCGCCCGGCCGAGGCACTGTCCGAGGCATCCATGGAACAGCGCCACTTCGCATGGGGCCGGCTCGGCGTGGGGATGCTCGTCCTGGCCCTCGGCATCGGTGTGGTCGTCCTGCTGGGCTTCCTGCGCACCGAACCCGCCTCGCAGCCCGTCACGTTCCTGTCCGTCGTGGTCCTCGCCGTCGCGGTCTCGCTGCTCGGCCCGGTCATCGCCCGGATCGCCGTCGCGATCCTCGGGATCCCGCTGAAGTTCTCCCGCGTCGGCGGCCACCTCGCGACCGCCAACGCCCGCGCCAACGCCAAGCGGATGGCCGCGGCCGTCACCCCGCTGGTCCTGCTCATCGGCATGGCCTGCACCGTCCTGTTCGTGCAGACCACCATGGGCGACGCCGCCTCGGCCCAGGCCAAGGCGGGCAACAAGGCCGACTGGGTGGTCGCCTCGAACGGCCCCGGCGTCCCCGCCGAGGCGACGCAGGCGCTGCGCGCCGTACCCGGCGTCACCGAGGTCACCGAGATCGTCCGGACCCAGGTCCGCGTCGGCCTCGACAAGTACCCGGCGCAGGGCATCTCCGCGCAGGGCCTCACCACGAACTGGGATCCGGACGTCTCCAAGGGCAGCCTCAAGGGCTTCGGGGACAAGAGCATCGCGATGAGCGACGTCTCTGCCGACCACCTCGGCAAGAAGCCCGGCGACACGCTCAAGGTGACGCTCGGCGACGCCACCGTGGTCCAGCTGAAGGTCGCCGCCGTCTACGAACGGGGCCTCGGCTTCGGTGACCTGACCATGTCGCACGACCTGGTCGCCCAGCACGTCGACAACCCGCTCGCCTCCTCCGTACTCGTCAAGACGGCCGGCGACGGCAAGGCGGGCCGCGAGCAGCTGACCGGAGCACTCAAGCGCTTCCCGGGCATCGGCGTCCTCGACCGCACCCAGGTCGACGACGTCCAGGCCGAGGTCCAGCAGTCCAACGCCGAGGTCAACTACCTCGCGATGGGCCTGATCATCGCGTTCACCGCGATCGCCGTGGTCAACACCCTGGCCATGTCGGTCTCGGACCGCACCCGCGAGTTCGCCCTGCTGCGGCTCGTCGGCACGACCCGCCGCCAGGTGATGTCGATGCTCAGGATCGAGTCCGCCCTGATCGTCCTGGTCGCCGCGGTGCTCGGCACGGCCATCTCGCTCGCGGTGCTCACCGCCTTCAGCGTCGGGATGACGGGCGCCGCCCAGCCGTCCGTCGACCTGCCGATGTTCCTCGGCGTACTCGGCTTCGCCGCGGTGCTCACCGCGGTGGCGACGCTGGTCCCCGGCCGCGTCGCACTCGGCGGCCGCCCGGCCGACGTCATCAGCGCCCGCCAGTAGCCGGACGCACCACGCCAAAACCCCAGGGGTGTACGGGAGTTCAGCTCCCGTACACCCCTGATCGCTGCCCGCGTGCGGTGTCTGCGAACGGCCGAGGGGGCCGGCCCCCAGTGCGGGAGCCGGCCCCTCGGCCTGCCCGGCTGATACGGACGTCGCGTGCGTGGCCCCGCTCAGCCCAGGACCGCGCCGCCGCCCACCCGGTCCACCCGGCTGCGCCGGTGGTCCAGATGCGCGTACACCCGGTGCAGCCAGCGGTCCGCACCGTCGTAGGACGGGGTGAACGACGTACGGCCGTGCACCGCGAGGCGGTTGTCGACGACCGCCAGGTCGCCGACGCGCAGCGACAGCGCCGACATCGTCTCCATGAACGCGCTCCGCAGCTCCGCCATGGCCTGCCGGGCCTCGTCGTCCAGCGGATGCGTGGCGGAGAAGTCCACCAGCACATTGGGGTCCTCCGGGTCGCCGTTCAGCACCGCGTGGGCGGGCGTCACGCTGTCCAGGGCGCCGAAGGACGGCGGCGGCTCGGTCAGGAACCGCGGCTCGCCGAGCACCGTCCGCGCCTTCTCCGAAAGCAGTGGAAGCGCCCGGCGGATGGACGACGTGCACAGCTTCGCATCGCCCGTCGGGTCCTCCCGCACACACAGCAGACCCACGAAATCCGGACGGTTTTCATGGAATGCGTTTTCGATGTGGAGTTCCAGAAGAACAGATCCCGCATTGCTCTGCGAGGCCTCGCTCCCCGGAACCGGAACGACATTCTGAACCAGCGCACCGGACTTTTCGTTACGGAATGCTATGACCTCCCCGAGATTCAGCATCGCGGTGGTGACGACCGAAGCGGCGACCGTGGGAACACGCTCCACCGACCCCTTCACGGCCGGCGTGGGAAGCAGCGGGTCGTCCGCCACCACCGGCAGATTGCGCAGCAGCAGGACCCCGTCGGGGCCCGCGTCGTGACGGAACGCGCGCAGCGCCGAGAGCAGCCTGCGCGGAAGCCGCACGGAGGCGTCACGCGCGGCGTCCAGCCAGCGGAGATCGTCGATCCTGCCGTCCGCGACCCCCTTCGGGGTCAGCTGCTCGGCGACGGCGACGAGTGCGTTCTGCTCGGCCTCCGTCAATTCCACGACGGTGCCGGCCGCTGCTGCCGAAAGCGGCAGGGAAAGCGTATGGGTCTCGGACATGTGGACATCCTCGGGTCGGTCGGAAATTACCGTCCAAGTCTCCGGGGACGTGCTATCGCGACCCTACGGGGAATTCGCACCCAGGCACATATAGACGGCCCGTAGCCGCCGGGCGGACGATCGCACCGTGGCATTTCTGTCCGCACGGCAGTCCGTGCGGAGCCGGAGGCCACGGAAAACCCACGAGAGGTCGGCAAGGACCGTCGAGGAACAAGGAATGGGGGCAGTCCATGGCGTTCGTACCCGGAACACCGAAGAGCACCGGGACGCAGCAGCCTTCCCGGGCAGCGCCCGGGGCACCGGATCTCGCCGGTGCGGCCCACGTCTGGTGGTGGCAGCCGCCAGAGCGGGTCGTTCCCGACGACCTCGCGCTGCTCGGCACCGACGAGTTCCACCGCGCGCTCACCCTGCTGGCCGAGCGGGACGTGGCCGCCTTCGTACACACCAGGGCCGGGGCGCGCCGCGCCCTGTCCGAACTACTGCTGGTGGCACCGCAGTCCATCGAGCTGGGGCGTCGGCAGTGCCCCGGCTGCGGGGACTTCGGGCACGGCCCGCCGCTGATCGAGCGCCCCGAGGTGCCGTGGGCGATCAGCCTCTCCCGCACCGCGGGCTGCGGCGTCTTCGCGGTCGGTGACGGACCCGCCATCGGGGTCGACGTGGAAGCCGTCCGGCCCATGCGTCAGGCCTCGCTCTACGACTCGGTGCTGACCGACAACGAACGCGCCCATCTGGTGTCGCTGCCGCCCGGACCGGTACGCGACGCGGGGTTCCACCGTGTCTGGACGCGCAAGGAAGCCGTCGTGAAGGCGGCCGGTCTGGGGCTGGTGGGCACCGCGCTGAACCGGCTGGAGACCTGGCCGGCCCGGCACGGCCCGGTCCGCGTACTGCACACGCACTCCGGCCGCACCACCGTCTGGTCGGTCCAGGACCTGCGGCTCAACGACCGGGTCGCCGCCGCCATCGCCCGCCCGCCCGGCGGGGCCCCGCCCGGACCCGTTCACATCCACTCCGTAGTCGGCCCGCCCGAGGGGGCCGACGCACCCGACACCGAAGGAGACCGACCGTCATGACGACGCAGCCACTGGACACCGCCCCGATGGCCCCGACCGCTCCGGCTCCCCGGACCGGCATCACCGGACAGCTCGACGACACCGAACTGACCGGCTACTTCGCCGAGCTCGCCGCCGCCGTCGAGCAGGCGGACCCCGGGCCCGCCGCCCGCGGCGGCTGGGAGGAGCGCGAGCGCGTCCGGGTCTCCGTCTGGGTCCGCACCGCCTACGAACACCCCCTGTCCGCCGCCGTGTTCGGCCGGCCCGTCGGACCGGTCGCCCACGAGGTGCGGGCCGGTCAGGCCGCCGAGCTCGGCTTCCGGATCGACGTCGGCAGGGGTCGCGCCGTACCGGCCAAGCCGTCCGCCGAGGTCCGGGCCGTCGCCGCGGTCGCCGCGATGTGGGCGGTCACCGCGACGGCCTTCGGCCCCGCGGCCCGGCCGCCCCGCGAACGTGTCGTCGCCGACGCGTGGACCGTGGTCCGCGAGACCATCGCCCCCGCGCTCGTCCCCGAGATCCCGACGTACTCCTGGACCCGCGGAACGTGGTGACGGCACGGACGACGGCGACTCCCCGGCCACCGCGGTCACCCGACCGCGGTGGCGCTGTCGTGCGCGGTGGCGGCCGGGTCCGCCGCGTCCAGCGACGCCGCGTACAGCAGGACCAGTTCATGGCACCGGTACAGCGGCAGCCCCTGCGGATCGAGGCCCGAGAGATCGAGCAGCGCGGTGTCCACCAGCGACTCCAGCACCCGCTCGGCCTCGTCCTCCGACACCGCGAGACGCACCGAGGCGTCCCGGGCCGAGAACGGCTCCGTACCGGCACCGGACAGCGCCCGGAGCGCCGACGGACCCCCGTCGGCCATCCGCCGCACCGACGGCAGCAGCGCCCCGCGCACATCCAGATCACCGAACGACAGCTCGGCGAGCCGCTCCGCCGGATCCGCGAGCCGGGCCGCGAACCGGCGGGCCGGCCACGACGGCCGCGCCGCGAGCCGGGCCCCCACCACGGCAAGCGCCAGCGGCAGCCCCCCGCAGTACGCGACCAGGTCGTCGGCGGAATCCGGGTCGTCCCTCAGCCGCTCCGCACCGGCTCGGGCAGCCAGCACCGCCAGGGACTCGTCGTCGTCCAGCGGGGCGAGGGCCACGGTGTCCGCCCCGGTCACCCGGGCCAGCCGGGCCCGGCTGGTGATCAGCACGGCCGCCTGCGGGCTCGCGGGCAGCAGCGGCGCCACCTGGAGGTCGCCGACCGCGTCGTCGAGGACGACGAGAAGCCGCTTGCCGGAGGTCCGAGCCCGGTAGAGCCGGACCAGTTCGTCGCGGTCGGCGGCGCGCGCGGAGCCACCGTCGAGACCGGGCTCGCCCAGCGCCCGCAGCAACCGCACCAGCACCTCGCCGGCGTCCTTGGGCGTGCCGTCCTGATCGCACAGTTCGGCGAAGAGCTGGCCGTCGGGGAAGTGCCCGGCGCTCTCCTCGGCGGCGCGCACGGCGAGCGCGGTCTTGCCCACCCCGGCCATTCCGGTGACCAGCAGCCGCCGGGGCCGGTTCGTGCCGGCCGCCAACCGCGAGGTCAGCAGGGAGAGTTCCGCGGACCGGCCGACGAAGCCGTCCTCCGCGGCCGGAAGCATGGTGGGTACATCGGACCGCCCCCGCGCTGCCCCTGCACCTCGCAACCCCAACTCCCCGCCCAGCACGGCCTGGTACGTCGCCCCGAGCGCCTCGCCCGGGTCCACCCCCAGCTGATCGACGAGCACCTTGCGCCCCTCGTAGTACGTCTGGAGGGCATCGGCCTGCCGCCCGCACCGGTACAGCGCGGTCATCAGCTGGGCGCGCAGCCGCTCGCGTACGGGATGCTCGGCGACCAGGCCCGTCAGCTCGGCCGTCACCTGCTCGTGCATGCCCAGCGCGAGATCCGCCTCTATGCGGTTCTCCAGCGCCAGCATCCGCGCCTCCTCCAGCTGCGGCAGCTCCGCCTCCAGAAGGAACTCGGTCACGTTCGACAGGGCCGGACCGCGCCACCACCCGAGCGCCTCGGTCAGCAGCGCCTGCGCGTCGGCGAAACGCCGCTCGCGCAGCGCCTCACGGCCGAGCCGGTCGAGCCGCTCGAACTCGACGACGTCGATCCTGGCCCCGGGCGCCCGCAGCACGTAACCGGGCTGCCGCCGCACGATCTCGACCTCGTCACCGAGCAGCTTGCGCAGCCGCGACATGTACGTATAGATCTGCGCGCTCGCTGTGACCGGTGGATCCCACCCCCACAGCAGCGCGCCGAGTCTGGAGTCCGAGACGACCCGCCCGTGTGCGAGCAGCATCGCGGCAAGGACCGTGTGCACCTTGGAACCGGACAACGCGATCCAGTCCCCGTCACGCCGGGCCTCCACCGGCCCGAGAATCCGGAAGTCCATGCGGCAAACCCCTTTCAGGTCTGAGCCTCCTGCATGAACTCCGAAGTTAGGCGGCGCCCTTATCCATGGGTTATCGCCGACGGCCGGACGCCGATACCGCCCGCCGGAGCCCCGTTTCATCGCGATGTCATCGAGCGCTGGCACTGTCTTCGATGACCCGGGCCGACCGCGTACCGCACCGGAATGCGGCCGTGCCGGCCAACCACATGGGGAGGACGGAATGCGAACAAGAAGGATCGCGGCCGCGGCAGCCGGTCTGCTGCTGACCGCCGGGCTTTCGGTGGCACAGGGGACCGCGGCGCAGGCGGCGGCGCCGTGCGAGGGCACCTACACGATCGTCGTCGGGGGCACGGGCAGCTCCTGGAACAACGACGGCTTCTACGGCAACATCCAGCAGCACGTCGGGTACCCCACCACGATCCCCAACGGCGCGAGCGCCCGTGCGGGCGTCAACGAGCTGAACCGGCTGGTCCGCGACCAGCGGGCGGCCTGCCCCGGCCAGCACGTCAAGATGGGCGGGTATTCGCTGGGCGCCGCGGTGGTGCACATCTGGGTCACCGAGAACTGGCAGACCTTCGACAACGTCAACGCCATCCTCATCGCGGACCCCAAGCGCCAGGGCAACCCCGGCGCCAACGGCGGATCCGTGCCGTTCGGCGGGATCGTCGGAGCACCGCTCGCCGGTGCCGACAAGTTCTTCGGCAACGTGCCGGTCAAGACCATCTGCCACTGGGACTACGTCTGCGACGAGTCCGCCGGCATCTGGACGTACCCGGCCAACCACGTCAACAACTACCCCGAAGACTTCAACATGGACCACCACAACGACGGCGCCAACGAGCAGTGGTACAACGGCGCTTGGTACCCCGCGTAGCCGTATTCACCGACGCGCTTCACCATCTGCCGGTGGCCGGGGGACGACCGGCCACCGACAGATGGTGATCTCCCACCAACGCCCGGGCTATCACGGCGTGATACCTCTGAGCCCGGCCTCGTCCCCACGCAGGATCATCTGGCACGTCCGCCGCAGCATCCGGCCGGGACGAACCCCCAGGTCATCGGCCAGCCGGCGGCGGGCACGATCGAACACGGTCAACGCGTCGGCCTGCCGGCCACCGCGGTAGAGCGCACGCATCAGCATCGCCGCCACCGACTCGTTCAAGGGATGCGCCGCGGAGCAGGCGGACAGCTCGGCGATCGCTTCGCAGTACCGGCCCAGCCGCAACTGCCACTCCGACTTCCGCTGCACCACGGCGATCCTGCGCTCGGTGAGCCGCAGCCGCTCCAGCTCGGCGAACGGACCGGGCAGACCGGCCAGCAGCTCCCCGCGGAACAGCCCCAACGCCCGGGTGCACAGCCGGACCGCCTCCGCCGTCTCGCCCGCCCGATCGGCCGCCGAGGCATCGGCGACCAGCGCCTCCATGCGCGCCACGTCCACCTCGACCCCGCCGGCGGACAGCCGGTAGCCGCACCGGTCGTGCTCGATCACCGAATCCGGGCCGCCCCCGGGGCGCAGCGTCTTGCGCAGCCGGTAGATGTACACCGGCACCACGTTCGTGACCGGCGGCTCCATCCCCCACACCCCGTCGAGGAGTTCCTGCTGACTGACCGTCCGACCCGTGCACAGCGCCAGTGCCGCCAGCACGGCCTGCTGGCGCAGATGCCCCGGATCCAGGGCCCGCCCGCCCAGCCGCACCTCCAGCGGTCCGAGCACGGAGATCTCCACCCTCGGCCCGCCCGCCGACCGCACCACCGGGCCCGCCGCCTGCGGACGGGGACCGCAACCGGGCACGACCAGGCCGCAGTCGAAGGCATGGACGACGGCGGCGGCCCGGTCGCGCAGCCCGAGTTTCACGAGGATCCGCGCCAGGTGCCCGGCCACGACGTCCTCGGAGACCGCGAGAGCGGCGGCGATCTCGTCGTCCCGCAGACCGCAGCCCACCGCGTGCAGCACCTTGCGCTCCTGCCGTCCCAGCGCTGCGGCGGTCGGCCGGCGGGTCGTGACGGTCGTCGGCATCGCTGCTCCCCGGGCTCCGGGCTGGTCGTTCTGGCGGGCGCCGTCGAAAAGGTAAGGGCGGGAGCGCCGGACGAGGCATCCGGAACGATCCGGAGTGACACGTGCCGACGCTCCTGCGGCCTACGGCCCCTCGATGCCGACGACGGTCCCGAACGGATCACGCACCTGGGCGATCCGCCGCCCCGGCCCGACCACCAGCGGACCCCGGTGATGCTCGCACCCGGCCGCCAACAGCCGCTCCCGCACCCGGTCGACGTCCGCGACCCCCCAGTACACGACCGGGCTTCCGCCACGCGGATTGCGCTCGTCGTCGGCGGGGTGGAACCCGATCTCGACCCCGCCGGTCTCCACCCAGGCGTAGACGTCTCCGGCATCGCTGACGTCCACCTGCACGGGGGCGTCCAACAGCTCTCCCCACCAGCGGGCCGAGGCCTCGGGATCCAGGGCGAACGTCATCACGGTACGAACGCTGTCGAACACGACCCACCTCCAAGGTGAGCCATCCTACGAATCCCGGCCCGGCGGGCGGTGGGGTGTCGTGGTGCCGTCGAGCTTGGTGACGACCGTCTCCTCCGGGGTGAGGGGCCGGCCGTCGTGCGCCCGGACCTCCAGCGGGAGCAGGGGGAGGCCCTGGCGGCGATCGGTCAGTTCCGAATGGGGTTCGCCGGGTTCGAAGAACCGAGCCTCGCCCCACTGACGCAGCGCGACGATGACCGGGAAGAGCTCCCGGCCCTTCTCCGTCAGCTCGTACTCGTGGTGCGCGCCGCCGTCGGGCGCCGACACCGACTCCAGGATCCCGCCCGCGACCAGGGTGCGCAGCCGGGCGCTCAGGATGTTCTTGGCCACCCCGAGACTGCGCTGGAACTCGCCGAAGCGCCGGCTCCCGTCGAAGGCGTCGCGCACGATCAGTAGCGACCACCAGTCGCCGATCGCGTCGACCGACCGCGCGACCGGGCAGTCGCTGTCGTCGAACCTGGTCCGCTTCACCACGACGCTCTCCTCTGCGGTCGATCGTCCACTCCATGGTTGCAACATGCTACCAGTCACCTCTACGGTCGCTGGTAGCAACATGCAACCGAACTGCTGGAGGGTCCACCATGCACCAGGCGACACCCGCCGCCGCACTGCCCCGCGGCGCCACCGCACTGTTCGCGGTCGCCTGCGGAACCGCGGTCGCCAACGTCTACTTCGCCCAGCCGCTCCTGGTGGCACTCGGCAACGAGTTCGCGATCGCCCCGGCGGCGCTCGGCGCCGTCGTCACCCTCACGCAGATCGGGTACGGCCTCGGCCTCTTCCTCATCGTTCCGCTCGGCGACCGGCTCGACCCCCGGCGCCTGATCACGGCACAACTGCTCCTGCTGGCCGCCGCGCTCCTCTTCGTCGCGACCGCGACCAGCAGTGCGGCACTCCTCGCCGGGATGGCCTCCGTGGGGCTGCTCGCGGTCGTGACGCAGTCCCTCGTCGCCTGCGCCGCCTCCTTCACCGAGCCCGCCCGGCGCGGCCGCGTCGTCGGTACCGTCACCAGCGGCGTCGTCACCGGCATCCTGCTCGCCCGTACCGTCTCCGGACTGCTCGGCGACCTCGCGGGCTGGCGCTCGGTCTACCTCACCTCGGCGGTACTGACCTGCGCGGCGGCCCTCGCCCTGTACCGCGTCGTACCCCGGCGCGACACACCGGCGCCCACGCTGGGATACGGGCGCCTGCTCACCTCCACCGTCCGCCTGTTCACGCGGGAACGCCTGCCGCGACTGCGCGCGCTGTTCGCGCTCCTCGTCTTCGCCGCGTTCAGCACCCTGTGGAGCAGCGTCACCCTGGTCCTCAGCGATCCCCCGATGTCCCTGTCGTCCACCGCGATCGGCGCGTTCGGACTGCTCGGCGCCGCCGGAGCGCTCGCCGCGAACGTCGCGGGCCGGCTCAACGACCGCGGCCACGCGAACCGGACCACCGGCATCGGCCTGGCCCTGCTGACCCTCTCGTGGCTGCCCCTCGCCCTCACCCGGCAGTCGCTGTGGGCCCTCGCGGCCGGAGTGGTCCTCCTCGACCTCGCCGTACAGGCCGTGCACGTCACCAACCAGAGCCTGATCCACGCGCTGCACCCCGAGGCGGGCAGCCGGCTCATCGGCGGCTACATGGTCTTCTACTCGATCGGCAGCGCGGTCGGGGCCCTCTCCGCGACAACCCTGTACGCCACGGCGGGCTGGAGCGCGGTGTGCGTGCTGGGCGCCGGATTCAGCGGTCTCGCACTCGTCATCTGGGCACTCACCGAGAGGGGCTCCGCCCACCCGGGCGGGCGGAAGGGGGGCTCCGCCCGCCCGGCCGGGAAGATGAGTACGACGACTCACGACCCGGCCGACGCCCGCCCCCGAGGATGAGGACCAACATCGTCGAGACCGGGAGACCGTTCATGCTCAGCCGCATCGCCGACGTCCTGGTGCCCGCCGTCGGCCGCCTCACGGTGACCACCGACCCGGGCACCGAACTCGCGCCCGGCAGCATCGTCGCCGCGAACCACACGTCCTTGGCCGATCCCGCGATCGTGACCGCCGCTTTGCACCGCCTCGGCGCCGAGCCGGTCATCATGGCGGCCGCGGGGCTGTGGCGCGTCCCGGTGCTCGGCCGTGCGCTCGCCCGCGAAGGACACATACCCGTCGTCCGCGGAGACCGGCGCGCCGCGGCCGCGCTGGATGCCGCGGCGGAAGCCCTGGAACGGGGCCGGCTGGTCCTGATCTACGCCGAAGGGGGCCTGCCCCGCCGCAGGGACGCCGCGGAAGCGGCCCCCGGTGCCTTCCGCAGCGGCCTGGCCCGGCTCGTCGAACGCACCGGCGCCCCCGTCGTACCCGTGGGCCAGGCCGGGGCCCGCCGGATCACCTCGGGCAGCACCGCCAAGCAACTCGCCGGCCTGCTCACGGCCCCAGTGCGCCGACCGGACCTCCACGTACACGTGGGCGCGCCACTGGAGTTGACCGGCGACCGCGCCGTCCGTACGGCACGGGCCCGGACCGCGGTGACCACCGCGTGGCGCACGGCCGCCGCCCAGCTGCGCGAGCCCGCCGCACTCGCCGCGTAGCCCCCGGGAGCGGCGGTCCGGCAGCGACGCCCGCCCGCCCGGCTCTTGCGTTCCCGCCCGGTTCTTGCGTTCCCGCCAGTGCGGACAGCGGAGGGCAGCGGTCCGGGACGCTGCCGGGCCGCTGCCTGATGGATCGTTCCGTGTTGTCGGCCGACGCCGACCGGTTCCGGTCGCGCCCGGCCTGTCCGGCCTGTCCGGCTGGTCCGGTCTACTCGGCGACGTAGGTGCAGCCGCTCCAGGCGAACACCTGGAGCTCTCGGTTGCCTTCGACGACGGTCTCGTCGGTCGGCTCGAAGTGCTCGTACCGGTTGCCCGAAAGTACCTTCACCTTGGAGTTCGTGTTCGCGATGTAGCGCACGCGGTCCTCCTCGTGGATGAGGAACGTAGGACCACCAGTGAGAATGACGTTGGGATTCTCCATGACTGCCGTCTCCTTCGGCGCAGGTGCGGATTGTTCGGAAGTCCTCATTGCTTCGGCTTGGCAGTAGGGGTGCTTCGCTGCGCGCAGGATCGGTGGTTGCTCTAAAGCTCGTCTAAAGCGTTTTCCCGTCCGCCGGTCCCGTCGTGGCGCCCACGGCCCGGCCGGTCCCGGCCCCGGCGGGAGCGGCGGCAGGGGTCGTGGCCGGATCGGTGGCCGGTGTGCGGGACTTGGTGTGGTTACGGATCAGGAGGCAGGCGAGCAGACCGACCATCAGTACCGAGATGGGCAGGGCCACGGTGCTGTGCAGAGTGGAGAGGAAAGCGGCCGAGTAGGTCTGGCCGGCCGAGATCCCGGCGGAGAGCTGTCCCTGCACGAGGGCGCCGACAGCGGCCGCGCCGATGACCGAACCGATCTGGCGGACGGTGTTGTTGACACCGGAGGCGGCTCCGGCGAGCTGGGGCGGGATGTTGCGCATGGCCTCGGTGGACATCGGGGCGACGATGCATCCGACGCCGAGCCCGGTGAGCAGGGTGGCGGGGACGAAGGCGTACCAGGAGGTCGCGGGGCCGGCGATCAGGGCGATGGCGAGGATGCCGGACGCGTACAGGGCCAGTCCGGTGATCATCAGGTACTTGCCGCCGATCCGGTCGGACATGCGCCCGGCGAACGGGCCGAGTGCCATCGACACCAGGGAGGACGGGGCCAGCACCAGACCGGCCTTCATCGCGCTCATGTGCAGGACGGACTGGAGGTAGAGGTTGAAAGGCAGCACCAGCCCCAGCATGGCGATCGAGACGAGTCCGACCAGCACGGTCATCATGGTGAAGTTGCGGTCCTTGAAGAGCGCGAAGGGGACGAGCGGCTCACGGTCCTGCCGGCCGCGCTGGTGCAGCAGGAACCCGACGGCCAGAGCCGCGCCCGCGGCGAGCAGCGTCCAGATGCCCGGGCCCCACTGGTAGCGCTCGCCCTCCTGGAGGCCGAATGCCAGGCAGAACAGGGTGGCGGTGGCGAGGAGAACGCCCATCAGGTCGAAGCGGTGGGCGCGGGCGGGGCGGATGTCGGGGACGAGCAGGAACGTGAGGACGAGCGCGGCGATCCCGATCGGTACGTTTACCAGGAAGATCCAGCGCCAGCCCACGGCCGAGACCAGGATGCCTCCGAGGGTCGGCCCGGACAGGGTGGCCAGGCCCGCGACCGTGCCCCAGATGCCCAGTGCGGAGCCGCGCCGCGAAGCCGGGAAGACGGACACGATCAGGGTCATCGTCTGCGGTACGAGGAGCGCGGCGCCCAGCCCCTGTACTCCGCGGGCGGCGATCAGGGCCGCTGCGTTCGGGGCGAATCCGCAGGCGACGCTCGCCAGGGTGAAGACGACCAGGCCCGCGGCGAACAGGTTGCGCGGACCGCGCATGTCGCCGAGCCGGCTCGCGGTGATCAGTAGCACGGAGAGCGTCAGTGCGTAGGCGCTGACCACCCACAGGGTCTGGTCGAGCGAGGCGCCCAGGCCGTTGATCATGTCGGGGATCGCGATGTTCACGATCGTCAGGTCCAGCAGGGTCATGAAGAACCCGAGCGAGAGCGTCACCAGGACTGCCCAGGGGTTCCCGCGCCACTTGAGCACGACCGTCTCCTTCTTCCGTCGATGGCCGGTGTCCCGGCGTCTGCTTCGAAGCTAACCCATCTTCTTAGATGTATCAAGATAGATGTATCGAAGTAGTTGCATCTTCGGAGATGCATTCTTGAGAGATGCATCTTCGAGAGATGCATCTCTGGAAGATGCATCTAAAGCGATGTAACCTGGCGGCATGGATGGAGTAGAGCTGTTCCTGCTGGGGCGAACCTTGATGAAGATCGGGGAGGGCGCGATGCCCGAACCGGAGGGCGGCGCGGCCCGCTACGGCGGTGGTGTGCGTTCGGTCCTCATCGTGGTGAGCGACCTGGCCACCCACCCCGACAGCGCGGTCGGCGAGATCGCGGCCCGCACCGGCCTTCCGCAGAGCCAGGTATCCACCGCGGTGGCCCGCCTGAAGGAAGCCGGTGCCGTGGTCACCAACCCCGACCCCGCAGACCGCCGCCGCCTGCTGGTCCGGCAGTCCGCCCGCCCCTCCGACCGGATGGCCCAGGTCAGGGCGACCTCCATCGAGGGCGCACTGGCCGACGCGCTCGACGACGATCCCGAGCGGCTCAAGGAAGTCACCGAGGCCCTGGACGTGCTCGCCCGACACCTCTCCCCGCAGGCCAGGTCCCGCAAGCAGACCTCCTGACGGATCCGTTCCCGGGGCGGACGCGACCACCGCCTCGGACGATCCCGCCGCGCCCACTCCGCCCGGCCCCGGCGCGCACAAGCCCCGCTTAACCGGGAAGAGCTAGCTTTCCGGCACATGAGCATCCACGAGACCGAAGCAGAACTGTGGATCCGGCGCTTCCACCCGGCTCCCGAGAAGCCGATCAGGCTCGTCTGCCTGCCGCACGCGGGCGGCACCGCCTCCTCCTTCTTCCGCTACTCGCAGGTCCTGGCGGCGACCGCGGACGTGCTCACGATCCAGTACCCGGGGCGCCAGGACCGGCGGCACGAACCGCCACTGACGACGGTGAGCGCCCTGGCGGACCGGCTCCACCGGGTGATCGCCCCCTACCACGACCGTCCGCTGTTCCTCTTCGGCCACAGCATGGGCGGCGTCCTCGGCTTCGAGCTGGCCCGCAGGATGGAGCGCGACGGCCGGCCGCCCAGCGGTCTCATCGTCTCCGGGCGGCGCGCCCCCGACATCTACGCCGCGGACAATGTGCACACCCGCGGGGACGAGGCGCTGATCGCGGAGATGAGCACCCTCTCGGGCACCGACCCGGGGGTCCTCGCCGACGAGGAGATCCTGCGGATGGTGCTGCCCGCCATGCGCGCCGACTTCAAGGCGATCGAGACCTACCGCTACCGGCCGGACGGGTCGCAGCCGGCCCTCGGCTGCCCGCTGAGTGTGCTCACCGGGGAGTCCGACCCGCGCGTCAGCCTGGAACAGGCCAAGGCATGGCGGGAGTTCACCAGCGGCCCCTTCACCTTCCGCAGCTTCCCGGGCGGACACTTCTTCCTGACCCCGCAGCAGGACGCCGTCACCGCGGCGATCGCCCAGGACATGGCCCTGATCTCCCAGCCCGCCGCCCACTGAACCCGTGGCGCACGGGAAGCTGCTGGCCATCAGTGACCTGCACGTCGGATACCCCGAGAACCGCCTCGTCGTCGAAGGGCTGCGGAGCACGACCGATCAGGACTGGCTGATCATCGCCGGTGACATCGGCGAGCTGGTGTCGGACATCGAATGGGCCGTGCGACTGCTGGGCGAACGCTTCGCCAAAGTGGTGTGGACACCGGGGAACCACGAACTGTGGACCCCACCCGACGACCCGGTGCAGCTGCGGGGCGAGGAGCGGTACCAGCACCTGGTGTCGCTCTGCCGGGCCGCGGGCGTCGTCACCCCGGAAGACCCCTACCCCGTGTGGCACGGCCCCGGCGGACCCGTGCTCGTCGCCCCGCTGTTCCTGCTGTACGACTACACCTTCCGCACCGGTACGGCCCGGAACAAGGAGGAGTCGCTGGCCCAGGCGTATCGGAGCGGCGTCGTCTGCTCGGACGAATTCCTGCTGCACCCCGACCCGTACCCGAGCCGCGAAGCGTGGTGCCGGGAACGCGTCATCGCCACCGAACGGCGGCTCCAGGAGATCGACCCCGAGCTGCCCACCGTACTGGTCAACCACTTCCCGCTGGTGCGCGAGCCGACCAGGATCCTGCGCCATCCCGAATTCGCCCAGTGGTGCGGCACCGTGCGCACCTCCGACTGGCATCTGCGCTTCCGCGCCCGGACGGTCGTCTACGGCCATCTGCACATCCCCCGCACCAGCTGGTACGACGGCGTGCGCTTCGAAGAGGTGTCGGTCGGCTACCCCCGCGAGTGGCGTACTCCGGGCCATCCCCGCACCGTTCCGCGCACCGTCCTCCCCACCTGAAAGACTGCCCACGCCCCATGCGTCCGGCCTGCGGAACGGGCCCGGGGCGAACTTGCTGCCCCGCAGGTTGTGGCCACCGATTCCCGGCTCCCGACCGCCCGGAACGTACATAACCTGCTGCTCATGACGCTGTTGAGCCGAGACGCCGAACGGACACAGCTCGACGGCGCGCTGGCCGCCTGCATGCGGGGCGACACCGGCATCGTGCTGGTGGAGGGCGCCGTGGGCTGCGGCAAGTCCGCCCTGCTGCGACACTGCGCCGACGCCGCGCAACGCCACGGAGCCGCGACCGTGCGCGCCGCGTACCCGGACTGCGCCACGGACCTCGCCACCGCGGTCGGCGACGTCCCCGAGCGAACCCCCGTGGTCGTCTGCCTCGACGACATCGACCAGGCGGACGCCGCGTCCCTGGGCCGGCTCACCGCATGGGTGCGCACCACGTCCCACACCACCCGCGCCGGCGGGCTGCTGCTCGTACTCACCGCGGCCGACGCCCCGTCCCGTGACGCGGGGCTGGACACCGAACTGCTGAAACACCCCGCGTACACAAGGATCCGTGTCGGTCTCCTGGACCGCCCCGCGACCGCGGCACTGGTGCGTCAGCACACCGGTGCACCGGTCGCCCGCGCCGTGGCCGACGGGCTGCACCGCATCAGCGGCGGGAACCCCCTGCTGCTGCGCGCCCTGCTCTCCGAACCAGGACACGTACCCGAGCCGGGCGGCCCCTTCTCGCGCGCGGTGCTCAGCTGCCTGGAGCGCTGCGGTTCGGCCGCCCCCCGCCTGGCACGGGCGCTCGCCGCCCTCGGGGACAGCGCGACCCCGGAGCGCGTCGCGAGCGTGCTCCGCATGACACCCACCGAGGCCGCCCGCACCCTGACCGCGCTCCGGGCCACGGGCCTGGCCCTCGGCGAGCGGCTGCGGCACGCCGCGACAGCCGCGGCGGTACTGGACGGCATGGACCCGACGGAACGCGAGGAACTGCACCGGCGGGTGGCCCGCGTCCTTCACGCGTCCCGGGCCGAGGCCGCCGTCATCGCCGACAGCCTGCGGGCCTGCGGCGGCATCGACGACTCCGACAAATCCGGTGACTCCGGCAGCTGCGGCAGTTTCGGCAGCTCCGGCAGCTCCGGCAGCGACTGGGTCGTACCCGTGCTGCGCGAGGCGGCACAGCAGGCCATGGCGGTCGACGAACCCGAACGTGCCGCCGCCTGTCTGCAACTCGCCCACGCGTCCTGCGCGACCGACACGGACGAGCCCGCACGCGATGAGATCATGCTCCAACTCGCCGCCCTCACCTGGCGGTTGAGCCCGGCGGCGGCAGAGCAGCATCTGGAGGAGCCGCTCGCCGCCCTGCGCGCCGGACGGCTCGGCGCCGCCACCGCAGGACATCTCGCGAGACTCCTCGTCGCCCAGGGGTGCATCGAAGAAGGCGCCGAAGCCCTGAGCCGTACGACAGGCACCGACGCGCTGCGGGAACTGTTCGCGCTGCCGCCGGGCGGGAGCCACCCCACCCCGCCCGGCGGAGAACACCTGAGCGCCTGCGCGGCGCTGTGGTCCCACCCCGGTCACCAGGACGACGCGAAGGACGCCGAGCGATTCCTCGACGGCGCCCCGGCCGCACAGGGCACCCACGAAGCCCTGGCCCAGGCCGTGCGGACACTCGTCCACACCGACCAGCCGCGCAGGGCCGCCGAATGGTGCCGACGCCTTCAGGAACAGGCCGCCCGGCACCGGGCCCCCGGGCTCCGGGCCATGTACGGCACGCTGCACGCCGAGGCACTCCTGCGCCTCGGTGACCTCGCGGGCGCCGAACGGGAGGCATCCACGGCGATCGGGGCGGTCGCCGGCCGAGGAGGCCACTTCCGGTCCGCGCCCGTCGCCGTCCTCGTCATGGCACTCACCGACATGGGCCGGTACGACGAAGCGGCACGGCACCTCGAACCCCTCGTGCCGGAGCGCACCCTGGCGACGGTCCACGCTCTGCCGCTGCTGCGCGCCCGCGGACGGTACTTCCTGGCAACACACCGCGCCGAGGCGGCGCTGGGCGAATTCCTCGATCTGGGCCGCCTCGCACGGCGCTGGGACCTGGACCGGCCCCGCCAGCACCCCTGGCGCACCGACGCCGCCGAGGCGCTGCTGCGGCTGGGCAGACACCAGGAGGCCACGGCGCTGATCGCCGAGCAACTGGCCCTGCCCGACGCGACGGGCGCCCGGCTGCGTGGTGTCGCGCTACGCCTCCGGGCGGCCACCGAGACGCCCCGCGAACGGACCCGGCTGCTGACCCGGGCGGTCGCCGAACTGCGGGGCAGCGGAGACCGGTTGGAACTGGCGCGCGCCCTCGCCGACCTGGGCCGCGGCTTCCAGACACTGGGTGAGGGAACGCGTGCGGGCTCCGTGGTGCGACGCGCCTGGGGGCTGGCCGCCGACTGCGGGGCGGCACCGCTGTGCGAGAAGATCCTGCCGGGTCAGGATCCGGGCACGCCGGGCTCCGCGCGCGGCACGGTCGGTGTGGACAGGACCGGTCGGCTGAGCGGATCGGAACGGAAGGTCGCCGCGCTGGCCTCGGCCGGATACACGAATCGCGAGATCGCGGCCGAGCTCTTCATCTCCACCAGCACCGTCGAACAACATCTCACCAGGATCTACCGCAAGTTGCACATATCCCGGCGTCGTGACCTGCCGCTGGACCTCGAATTCGACACCTGCGAATCCGCCCCCCTCCGGTCGTGACCGGAACACGGCTCAGCAGCCCCGCAAGAAGGGCTTTAGGCCTGCTTGTGAGGGTGGCCGACCGGATTGGGCGTAGGCGCGGGAACTCCACCCAACGTGTGATTTCTGCGTGTTGATGAAACGGAGACCGGGCATCGTGCTTTCTGAATCTGACATGCCGCAGAACGAACCGATCGCAGTGGTGGGCCTGGCGTGCCGTTTCCCGGGCGGAGAGAGCCCGGAAGCCTTCTGGGACCTCCTGGTCGCGGGCGGTGACGCGGTCGGCGAGGTGCCGGCCGACCGATGGGACGCGGCGGCCTTCCACGACACGGATCCGTCGGCGGCCGGGAAGACAGTCGCGCGGCGTGCCGGATTCCTGTCGCGGGTCGATGGCTTCGACGCGCGTTTCTTCGGGATCTCGCCGCGTGAGGCGGCGGCGATGGACCCGCAGCAACGACTGGTGCTGGAGCTCGCGTGGGAGGCGCTGGAGAACGCGGGGCTGGTACCCGGGGCGCTTTCCGGTTCCTCGGCGGGTGTGTTCGTGGGAGCGATGGCCGACGACTACGCGACGTTGTCGCGGCGCGCCGGTGCGGAGGGGATCGGAGCGTTCACCTCGACGGGTCTGGCCCGGAGCGTGATCGCCAACCGGGTGTCGTATTTGCTGGGGTTGCGCGGGCCGTCGTGGGTGGTGGATTCGGGTCAGTCGTCGGCCCTGGTGGCGGTGCATCAGGCGTGTGAGGCGTTGGTTCGGGGTGAGGTGGGCTGGGCGCTGGCGGGTGGGGTGAATTTGATTCTGGCGCCGGAGTCGTCGGTGGCGGTGTCGAAGTTCGGTGGGTTGTCGCCGGATGGTCGGGCGTATGTGTTCGATGAGCGGGCGAATGGTTATGTGCGGGGTGAGGGTGGCGGTCTTGTTGTTCTGAAGCGGTTGGCGGATGCGGTTGCTGACGGGGATGACGTGGTCTGTGTGATCGCGGGTGGTGCGGTTGCGAATGACGGGGGTGGTGAGGGTCTGACCGCGCCGAGTGCGGAGGGTCAGGTGGAGACGCTGCGGTTGGCGTATGCGGATGCGGGGATTGCCCCGGCTGATGTGGATTATGTGGAGTTGCACGGTACGGGTACTCGGGTGGGTGATCCGGTGGAGGCGGTTGCGCTGGGTCGTGTGCTGGGGTGTGCGGAGGGTCGTTCGGGTGCGTTGAGGGTGGGTTCGGCGAAGACGAATGTGGGGCATCTGGAGGGTGCCGCGGGGGTTGTGGGGCTGGTCAAGGCGGCTTTGGCGGTGCGGTATCGGCGGTTGCCGGCGAGTTTGCATTTCCGGGTTCCGAATCCGGGGATCGATCTGGAGTCGTTGAATCTGCGGGTGCAGACGGAGTTGGAGGACTGGCCGCACGATGGTGTTGATCGTGTGCCGGTGGTGGGGGTGTCGTCGTTCGGGATGGGCGGTACGAACTGTCATCTCGTGCTGACGGCCGGGCCCGAACCGGTCGATGGTGGTTCCCCGGCCACAGCTGTTCCGGGGGTTGTGCCGTGGATACTCTCCGCCAAATCAGCAGACGCGCTCCGCGAACAGGCCCAGAACCTGGCCGGGTTCGTGAAGGACCGGACGGAAACGGAAGCCGGTGATGTGGGGTTTTCCCTGGCGACGGGGCGGTCGGTGTTCGAGCACCGTGCGGTGGTGCTCGGCAGTGACCGGGAGGAGTTGCTTGCGGGTCTGCGGGCCCTGGTGGAGGACCGGCCCGTCGCGGATGTGATCCGTGGCCGGGCCTCGGATGCCGTTGGTGTGGCGTTGCTGTTCTCGGGTCAGGGCAGTCAGCGTGCGGGGATGGGCCGTGAGCTGTATGAGGCGTTCCCGGTGTTCGCGGCGGCGTTCGACGAGGCCTGTGTCTTCCTGGACCGTGAGCTGGGCCGGGAGCTGGGCCAGGGTTCGGTGGGGTCGTTGCGGGACGTGGTGTTCTCCGGTCCCGACAGCGAGGCTGCGGGTTTGCTGGATGAGACGGTGTTCACGCAGGCCGGTCTGTTCGCGGTGGAGTCGGCTCTGTTCGCGTTGGTGTCGTGGCTGGGAGTGCGTCCGGACGCGGTGATGGGGCATTCGGTGGGTGAGATCACGGCGGCCTGGGCGGCCGGGGTGTTCTGTCTGGAGGACGCGTGTGTCCTGGTCGCGGCGCGGGGGCGTCTGATGCAGGCGGCCCGTCCCGGTGGTGCGATGGCCGCGATCGCCGCACCCGAGAGCGAGATCACCGACCACCTCGCCTCCTTCGGGGGGCGGGTGTCGGTGGCCGCGGTCAACGGGCCCGCTGCCGTCGTGATCTCGGGTGATGCGGATGCCGTGACCGAGATCGCGGACCACTTCCGCGGGCAGGGCACCCGTACGAAGCGTCTGACGGTGTCGCACGCCTTCCACTCCTCCCACATGGAATCGGCTGCTGCGGCGTTCGAGGAGGCCCTGGCCGGGATCGTCTTCCATGAACCGTCCCTGGCGGTGGTCTCCAACATCACCGGTGCCATGGCCGAACCCGGCACCCTGACCACCCCCGCCTACTGGGCCCGGCACATCCGGGCGGCGGTCCGGTTCCACGACGGCATCGAGGCTCTCCATACTCATGGCATCACCACTTTCCTGGAGCTGGGCCCCGATCCGGTTCTGACGTCTTTGGTCCGTGATGCTCTGGACGGCTGGAGCACTGTGGTGGCGGCGTGTGTGTTGCAGAGGGACAAGGGTGAGGTCCGGACGGTGCCGCGTGCGCTGGCGGCGGTGTTCGCCTCCGGCACGGAGACCGACTGGTCCCCGCTCCTCGGAGCCGGCCGCCGCATCGCTCTGCCGACCTATCCGTTCCAGCGCAAGCGGTACTGGATCGACACCCCCGAACTCACCGGCACCCCCAACCCGGCCGGTGCCGTGGCCGCCCGACCGGCTCCCGGCCTCACCGACCACGACGAGATTGAGGCGGACGGCGACGAGGTGGACACGGCCCTCGGGGAGTGGGCACAGAAACTCCGATCCCTGACCAGCAAAAAGGGCGACCAGCTTCGACAGAAGCTGATCACCGATCTGGTATGCCGTCACACGGCGCAGATCCTCGCGTACGAGAGTGCCGAGGCAGTCGATCCGACCCTGCCGTTCCGTGACCTGGGCTACAACTCGCTGACGTCGGTCGAGCTGCGCAGCCGGCTGGCCGCCGACCTGGGCATAGCCCTGCCGTCCTCCCTCGTCTACGACTACCCCACCCCCGAGGTGCTGGCCCGGCACATTGTGCGGGACCTGGTGAAGGCGCCCGACCCGCACGCTGTCGATGCCGTGCTCTCCGGTCTTGACGACTCCTCCGACGAACCCCTTGCCGTGATCGGAATGGGGTGCCGCTACCCGGGCGGTGTGACCTCGCCCGAAGACCTGTGGCGCCTGGTCACCTCCGGTACGGACGCGATCGGGGAACTGCCCGAGGACCGTGGCTGGGACCTGAACGATCTGTACGACCCGGAGCGGGGCCTGTCGGGCAAGACGTACGCCCGCCACGGCGGGTTCGTGTACGACGCCGACACCTTCGATGCCGAGTTCTTCGGCATCAGCCCGCGCGAGGCCCAGGCCATGGACCCCCAGCAGCGGCTGCTGCTGGAAACGGCCTGGGAGGCCCTGGAGCGGGCCCGGATCGTGCCCGGTTCATTGCAGGGCAGCCGAACGGGTGTGTTCGTCGGGGCGATGACGCAGGAGTACGGCCCGCGGCTCTACGAGTCGGCCGCCGGATCGGAGGGCTATCTCCTGACGGGGACGACGGCGAGTGTGGCGTCGGGTCGGATTGCGTATTCGTTGGGTCTTGAGGGGCCGGCGGTGACGGTGGATACGGCGTGTTCGGCGTCGTTGGTGGCGTTGCATCTGGCGGCGCAGGCGTTGCGCAGTGGTGAGTGTGGGTTGGCGTTGGCGGGTGGGGCGACGGTGATGGCGTCGCCGGGGATGTTCGTGGAGTTCTCGCGGCAGCAGGGGTTGTCGGAGGACGGGCGGTGCAAGGCGTTCTCGTCGGACGCGGACGGCACGGCGTGGGGCGAGGGTGCCGGGGTGGTGGTGCTGGAGCGGTTGTCGGACGCGCGGCGCAACGGTCATCCGGTTCTGGCGGTGCTGCGGGGGAGTGCGGTCAATCAGGACGGTGCGTCGAATGGGCTGACGGCTCCGAATGGTCCGTCGCAGCAGCGGGTGATCCGTCAGGCGCTGGCGAACGCGGGTCTGACGGGTGCGGACGTGGACGTCGTGGAGGCGCACGGTACCGGAACCAAGTTGGGTGATCCGATCGAGGCGCAGGCGTTGCTGGCGACGTACGGGCAGGAGCACACGGCCGAACAGCCTTTGTGGCTGGGCTCGTTGAAGTCGAACATCGGCCACAGCATGGCCGCTGCCGGTGTCGGCGGCGTCATCAAGATGGTCCTCGCGATCCAGCAGGGGACACTGCCGCGGACCCTGCACGTCGACGAGCCGACCGGTCACGTGGACTGGGAGTCGGGTGCGGTTTCCTTGCTGACGCAGGAGCGTTCCTGGCCGGAGCTGGAGCGTCCGCGCCGGGCCGCGGTTTCCTCGTTCGGCATTTCCGGCACGAATGCGCATCTGATTCTGGAGCAGGCGCCGGTTGAGGTGGACGGGGAGTCGCAGGAGGCTGTCCCCGTGGCCGGTCCGGTGCCGTGGGTGTTGTCGGCCCGGAGCACGGCAGCGCTGCGAGAGCAGGCAGCCCGGCTTGCCGGGTTCGTCACCGACCGGCCGGAGCTGGATGCGGCCACGGTCGGTTCCGCGCTGGTGCACGCCCGTACCGCTTTCGATCACCGGGCGGTCGTCGTGGGCACCGACCGCGACGAACTCCTGCGGGCCGTACGGGACCTCGCCGACCCGGACACTCCCGTGCAGGGGGCTGTCGCCCCGGGCCGGACCGTGTTCGTCTTCCCCGGGCAGGGCTCCTACTGGGCAGGCGTGGCAACGGGCCTGTACGCCGACTCTCCGGTGTTCCGGGCGCGGTTGGAGGAGTGCGCGCGGGCGCTGGCGCCGTTCGTGGAGTGGGACCTGCTGGACGTGCTGCTCACCGAGGAGGGTGCCGGGCTCCTGGAGCGGGTGGACGTGGTCCAGCCGGCTCTGTGGGCGGTGATGGTGTCGCTTGCGGAGCTGTGGCAGTCCTACGGGGTCGTTCCGGACGCGGTCGTGGGGCACTCGCAGGGCGAGATCGCCGCCGCCACCTTCTCCGGCGCCCTGTCTCTGGAGGACGCCGCCCTGGTGGTGGCGCTCCGCGGCCAGGCGATCGTCGAGATCGACGGGCAGTGCGGCATGCTCTCCGTCGCCCTGCCCGTCGACCGGGTACGCCCCCGTCTGACGCTCCGGCCCGACGACCTCGAAATAGCCACCATCAACGGGCCGTCGTCCACCGTCGTCTCGGGAACCTCCGAGGGACTGGACGAACTGGCCGGGGTGCTGGAGGCCGAGGGAGTACGGGTTCGCCGCATCCTCACGAACTACGCCTCGCACTCCCGGCACGTCGAACCGATCCATGACCGGGTGACCGAACTGCTCGCCCCGATCGGCCCCCGCACCTCCGACACCGTCTTCTACTCCACCGTCCAGGGCGAGCCCATCGACACCGCCGTGCTCGACGCGGACTACTGGTACCGCAACATGCGGCAGACCGTGGAGTTCGAGAAGACCACCCGGGCACTGCTCGCCGACGGCTTCACCACGTTCATCGATTGCGGCGCGCACCCCGTGCTCTCCATCGGGATGCAGGAGACCTTCGCCGACGCCTCCGCGGCGAACGCCCTGGTCGTGCCGTCGCTCCGCCGGGGCGAAGGCGGCCTCGAACGCTTCCTGCGCTCGCTCGGCCAGGCCTGGGAACACGGCGTGGACATCGACTGGGGTCGGGTACTTCCCCCGACACACCAGCCGGTGGAACTGCCCACCTACGCCTTCCAGCGCAGCCGGTACTGGCTGGAGCCGGCCCGGCAGACCGCAGATGTGTCCGCCGCGGGCCTCACCGCCGCCGAGCACCCCCTGCTCGGCGCGGTCGTGGGAATCGCCGGCACCCGCTCCTCGGTGCTCTCCGGACGTTTGTCCCTGCAGACGCATCCGTGGCTGGCCGATCACGCGGTGGCCGGGACGGTCCTGCTGCCCGGTACCGCCTTCGTCGAGCTGGCCCTGCGCGCCGGCGACGAGACCGGCTGCGACACCCTCGAAGAGCTCGCCCTGGAAGCACCCCTGACCCTGCGCGGCACGGGAGCCGTGCACCTGCAAGTGGCCGTGGAGCCCTCGGACACCACGGGCAGGCGCGCCATCGCCGTGTACTCCCGGCCCGAGGAGGCCGGTGACGACGACGAGGCGTGGACGCGCCATGCCACCGGCGTGCTGGCCCACGGTTCCACGCAGTCCGTCGCCCCCGTCCCGGATGGTGTGGGGGTGTGGCCTCCGGTGGGTGCGGTGCGGGTTGATTCGTCGGGGTTGTACGGGGCGTTGGCGGTGGCGGGTTATGAGTACGGGCCGGTGTTCCAGGGTGTGGAGGCGGTCTGG
>NZ_JBCEWQ010000123.1:0-27101 GCF_038448545.1 Streptomyces sp. CLV115 | reverse complement strand
GTGGTGGGGGGCAGTGGTGGGGCCGGTCGCATTCGGGTGCCGGCTTTGCACAGCCCGCCGTGCGGGCGAACCGGCTCGGGTGATGCGGTAGCCGGTGGCACCCTTGTTCCACTTGACTGTCAGGGTGTCGCCGTTCTGGCTGAGATTGCCGGCCCGGTCCTTGTTTGCGACCCGGACGCCGTCCTGCTGACACAACAGCACGACCTCCAGGAAGTCACCGCTCCCATCCTCCCGCCAACGCCCCTTGCATTCGAACCCGGACCCGTCGCTGAGGATCGCGTTGATCCGGGCAGGCTCGTCGAGCTACGCGTCACCGATCGCCGGCATTGTGGAGTCGGGCACCTTCCACACGGCCTGGAGGCCGGTCCCGGTGGGCTCGGGGACGAGTGGATTGTCGGGGGTCTCCGACTCCTCGGGTGGTGGCTGGACGATCGGGAAATTGTCGCTCGGGCTCGCGCTGGGTGCCGAGACGCTCGGGTCGGCACCGACCGCGGGCGACTCGGTGTCGTCACCCCGGCCAACCGCGAACCACAACCCGCCGGCCACTACGACGAGAGCCACTGCAGCGGCCGTCACGATGAGCCCGGTCTGCCGTTTACCCGGCCGCGGTGCCTGCCCCGGTCCGCCGGGGAAGGGACCGGGCGGCGGCGGCTAGGGCCTGTTGCGAAAGTGGCGCGGTCACCCGAAGGGCGGCCACGCGGCTGGCGCCGCTTCGTATCAGGCTCCGAAGGACCGCTGTCCCTGGGAGCCGTGGGCCGCGAGCGGAAGACTGCGCAGCGACAGTGCGCTCGGCGCTGGCAGCGCTCCGTGGGCCGCCTCGGCGCGGAACGACTGGAGCAAGTACGCCACCAGACGCCGGGACGCGGCACGGTCATCCGGCAATGCGGTGACCAGACCGCAGTGGGACAACAGGGCCACGGCAAAGTCGGAGGGGTGGAAGTCGGCCCGCAGCACGCCCGCCGCCTGAGCCCTGCGGACCAGGGTGATGAAGTCCCGCTCGGCCTGTTCCCGTACCCGCGCGTGTTCTCGCGTGCTGTCCGGAAAGGCCGCGACGAACGCGGCCGGGAAGCCCCGTTCCTCCCGTTGTAGTTCGCAGACCGTCTCGACCAGTCGCTGGAAGCCCTGCCACGGATCGGGGTCGGCCAGCGCCTCGGTGAGCGCCCGAGCGCAGGTGTCCATCTGGTGCGCGAACGCGGCCCGCACCAGTGCGTCCCGCGTCGGGAAACGCCGGTACAGCGTCGCCACGCCGACCCCCGCCCGCCGGGCCACGGTCGCCATGGGCGCGTCGATGCCGTGCTCGGCGAAGACCACGCGGGCAGCCGAAAGGATGCGTCGCCGGTTGCGCCGGGCGTCCGCCCGCAGACTGTCCTGCCCCGCGATCCGAGAGGATTCCCCCACCGCTGTCTCTCACCTCCGGTCAAATGGACGATCTCGTCCGCTTGCCAGCCTACGCTCGGCGCCACGATCCCCCGCACGGCCACTGGTGGCGAAGGTGAGAACGCAACGATGGACGACCGCACGATGAAAGCCGTACTGTTCGACCGCTTCGGCGGCCCCGAGGTGCTGTATGTGGGCCGGGTGCCACGTCCCGGACCGGCACCCGGCGAGGTCCTCGTGCGCGTGCGCGCGTTCAGCGTGAACGGCGGCGAACTGGCGGCCCGTTCCGGTCGGGCCCGCCTCATCACCGGCCGGAAGTTCCCGCAGCGCATCGGGCTGGACTTCACTGGCGAGATCGCCGCACTCGGCACCGGCGCGACCGGCGTAGCGGTCGGCGACCAGGTGTGGGGCGTCCTGGGCCGCAGCTCCGGATTCGGCAGCGCCGCCGAGTACGTGACGGTACGGCCCGAGCGGCTCGGCCGGGTCCCGGACGGACTGGACCTCGTAGCCGCTGCCGCGCTGCCGGTGGCCACCACGGCCGTCACGGCCCTCCGCGACAAGGCCGCACTGCGCCCCGGCGAACGGCTGCTTGTACGGGGCGCGGCGGGCGGCGTCGGCAACGCCGCCGTCCAGCTGGGACAGGCGTACGGTGCCGAGGTCACGGCCCTGGCCCGCGCTGCCAACCTCGACTTCGTCCGTACGCTCGGTGCCCACCACGCCGTCGACCACCGGGCCGTGTCCCCTGCGGAACTGGGGCTGTTCGACGTGGTCCTCGACACGGCGGGCACTGACCTGCGTACCGTACGGCGGATGCTGAAGCCGGGCGGACGCATGGTCACCATCGCCTTCGACCTGACGCGGCCCGCCGCCTCGCTGGGCTACATCGCGGCCAGCGCCGTCCACGGACGCGGCCGGGTGCGCTTCTTCAGCGGCAACCCCGAACGTGCGCTCTTCGACGACCTCGCCCGCCAGGTGACAGAGGGGAAGCTGCGGCCGGCGGTGGACACGGTCTTCCCGCTGGAAGAGACAGCGGCCGCACACCGGGCGCTGGAGGCGGGCGGGGTGCAGGGCAAGTACGTGGTCAGGGTCGACTAGGGTTTGTTGGAAAGGTGCTGGTCACAGCCACTCGTTGAGGACTGCGACCAACACGGTCGCCTCGTAGCGGACGGCGAGCTTGTCGTATCTCGTGGCCACGGCCCGGTGGCGCTTGAGGCGGTTGATCCCGCACTCGACGACATGCCGCTCGCTGTAGTCGGTTTTGTCGAACTTCGGCGGCCGACCGCCTCGGGCACCGAGTTTCTGGCGGTTGCGGACGCGGTCGGCGGGGACCGGGATGGTCGCCTTGATCCCGCGTCTGCGCAGGTAGGCCCGGTTGCGGCGGGAGTCGTACGCTTTGTCGGCCCGCACCCGGTCCGGCCGCCTGCGGGGCCTGCCCGGACCAAGGCGGGGTACCCGGATGGCTTCCAGGACCGGCTCGAATTGCGGCGAGTCACCCCGCTGGCCGGCTGTGATCACGACGCTCAGCGGCTTCTGCCCCTGCTCGACGGCAAGGTGGATCTTGGTGGTCAGGCCGCCTCGGGAACGTCCGAGAGCATGGTCGGCCGGCTCAACGGCAATGCCGCCGGGCGGTTCCTTTTGCAGATCCCCTTTTTCGAGGCCCCGGCGGCGTGCTGGTGGGCCCGGCAGACGGTGGAGTCGATATTCACGTCCCAGGTGATCAGGCCCTTCGCGTCCGCCTGAGCTTGGAGCTGAGTGACGATCCTGGCCCAGGTGCCATCGCGATGCCAGCGCCGGAACAGGTCGTAGACCCGTTCCCAGGGCCCGTAGCGTTCCGGCACATCACGCCAGGGAGCGCCGGTACGGGTCCGCCACCGGATGCCGTCTATCAGCTGCCGTCGCGTCCACACCGGCGGACGGCCCGGCTTGATGCCCTGCGGCAACAACGGCTCAAGCCGGGCCCACTGTCCATTCGTCAGATCACCACGCCCCACAGGGCGTGATCATCCACGACCAAGATCCACTTTCGCAACAGGCCCTAGCCGCCGTACGGCGGGCCTGGCTGGACGTATGGGTTTCCCGGCCCCGGGCGTACCAGGTTGCGGCACCTGCGGCTGCCCGTAGCCAGGCTGCGGCGGTCACGCCGAGGCAGCGGGCCGACTGTACCCAATTCGCGCCGGTGCCGGAGAAGATCCGGATACCCTGCCGCGGAGTGGGCGGCCCCCGCAGGAAGCCCGACAGCTTCGCTGCCGACAAGGCCTGCAGCAACGGTCCTTGCCGTCAGTACTGCGGCGGCGCGGCATCCGACAAACGATCCCGCAGAAGGCCGACAGCCAGGCCGCCCGCCTGCGCAAAGGATCGCGAGGCGGATTCCCCAAGGCTTCGACAAGGAACGACACAAGAAGCGCAACCCTTTGGAGAGGGCCATCAACGAGCTGAAGAACTCCCCTGCTGTCGCGACCCGTTGCGACAAGCGCGGATACGTGTTCCTCGGCACCGTCACCGCGGCCACCCTCGTCATCCGGCTCCGCACCTGAGCGCATGGCACGACGTCATCTCACCGAGGCATCCGGCGCCGGCACCAAGCCCGCTGCCGCAAGGAAGTCCTCAAGGCTGACAACACCGCTGCCGGTGCCATCGGTCCATTCCACCAGGAGCCCCGAGAGGTCCTCGTTCCAAGAGTCTGCCGTATCGGCATCGCCGTCAGGGCCGGAATGCCACTCGACGCAGCCCACGCCATGCCGGTATCGGAGATACAAGTACTGGCCGTCTGCCGTCCAGGCATCCCATGGCGGCGGGTAGGCAGAACACGTCTGCACAACCCGCATCGACTTCCGACCCTCATCCGTACCCGTCCGAGGATGGTCGCGCAGCAGCAGACCGTCGGCAATCGACTTCAGACCGCCGTCACAGGCGCCTCAAGCAGCAGCCGGACGCACGCCATCAATGATCGACCGGGCAACTCCTAGTCGGTCGTGTGCGTGGGGTAGACCTCGACGTCTGTGTAGGCGCCCTCGATCTCCCCCGCGCCTGCCGGCCACTTCAGGGTAACGGTGTGGGTCTCGTTCGGGGGCGTCACCAGGATGTTGGTCGGGGACGCGAGGCTGTCGCCGGTGTTGTCGATGTCGTAGGCGAGGTTGAAGACAGCGGCGTCGCCGGGCTTCAGGGTAGTGACACGCGGCTGGGCGTGGCCGCGCTCGATGGGGTTCGAGGTGTTGTCGGCGTCCTTGATGTCGACGCCCGCGAAGCCCGTTGCCGAGCAGGTGGTCGAACCCCGGTTGACCATGGTGATGTCGATCCTGCCGGAGTCCTTGTCGGGCGCGGCGTCCGTGGCGTCGATGGCCAGGTCTTGCGTCTTGCAGAACGTGACCTTGCCGCCGGTGGCCGCGCCGTTCGCGGCTGCCTCCGCCCCGGTGTCGTCACTGGAACCCGACTTCGCGTTGCCGGCCTCCGAGTCGCCGGAGCCCGAGCCGCCCTCCGGCTTCGAGCCGCCGTCCGAGGAGGAAGAAGACGAGGACAGGGAGCTCTTGGAGGACGAATTCTTCTCGGAGTTGTCGCCGTTGCAGGCGGTGAGCGAGAGGGTGGCGGCGACGCCGATGGCGGCGAGAGCAGTGATGCGGGTGTACTTCATGGTGTTCCCCCAGGAGTGGCGCGGTGCATGTGGTCGGAAGTATTTGTATCTCGCACCGAGTCACAGGCGGTCCTCCACTACGTCTTCGTTGCGTCACAGGCGTATCGACCCCGCGGTGCGCAAAGCGTCACCGTACGGTCGCCGGCCCGGCCCGATTTCGCCCTGCGGCCCGGGGCGCAGCCGTGTCCTCGCCGGCAGCGCGGTTCGGTCCGGCACAGAGTGCCCATGCCCGATGTCTTCGAGCACGCCCCGCGGGTCTGGAATGCCGCGCACCTTCGCGACGCGCTCAAGAGCCTGACCGATGACGCGCCCGTCCAGATCTGCGTGGCAGGCGAACTCGGCGACTTCGAGGGATGCCGCGACTTCGTCCTTGTGGACGCGCATCAGGTGGAGAACCAGTGACCGCCCACCTCGCCAGTGTCGGAACGTACCGGGACAGCGGAGGCATTGACGCTGTTCGCCGACTGGGAACCGGGCACGTACGACCGTCCGGAATGAACCGGAGGCCGCAGCGGCGGCTCGCTCCGGGTACGGGTCAGGTGGGGCCAGCGGCGGAGCAACACCGGTACCTGCGTGCTCGGCAGCCGCTGCCGACACCGCTTCGTGGACGACCGGGCCGTCCCCCAGCCGGAGATACGGCCCCTGTGGCCGAAGAGCTCGTCGTCGATATCTGCTGTGACCCAGATCATGTTCTCCGGGTGCATCGTGGGCCCCCTGCCAGTGCCTTCTACAAGGTGTAGGCGACCGACGAGAACAGGGACAGTGCGGATGGAGCAGAGTCGAGCCCGTGCGTTCGACGAGTTCGTGGCTGCCCGATGGTCGGTGCTGGTCCACTTGGCCCGTCTGCTCGTCGGAGGCGATCTGCACCGGGCCGAGGACTTGTTGCAGGAGTCCTTGGTCAAGCTCTGGTTCGCCTGGCCCAAGGTCGCGGACGAAGCACCGGAGCCGTACGTCCGCAAGGTGATGATGCGTGCGGCGGCACGCTCGGGACAGCGGCGTTGGTGGGGTGAACGCCCCGTCGAACAGCTCCCCGAGTCGGCTGTTGTCGGCGATGTGTCGGCGGACGTGGCGGAGCGTTCCCGACTGGAGGCCGCGCTGGCCCAGTTGTCGCCGAAGCAGCGGGTGGCGGTGGTGCTGCGCTATTACCAGGATCTGCCCGAGGGGCAGGTGGCGGAGGTGCTCGGGTGCCCGGTGGGCACGGCTCGGTCCCATGCCGCACGCGGTGTGGCTCGGCTGAGGCAGATCCTGGGCAATGTGAGCGAGCCGGTGCGGTGAAGGAGAACCCCATGGATCACTTCGAACGGCAGCTGGCACAGATGATGCGTGACAGCGAGGCGGCGCCCGCACCGTTCGAGCCGAAGCACCGGGAACGCCTCTGGGAAGGGGTGCGTGTCAGCCATCGGAGACGCGCCGCGCGCAGGGTGGTCGGCTCCGTTCTGGCCGTCGTCGGCCTCAGTGTCGGGCTGTCCCTGCTGCCCGGTCATGCGACCCGGGTCGAGCCCAGCCACCCTGGCCCACAGCCCACGACGAGCCTGCCAACCTCCGCCCCGCCCGCGATGCCCGACGCGTCCCCGAGCGCACCTTCCTCCTCGGGAGCCTCCACCGTCCCCGCGCCCCCGGGCGGGACCGCCACAAGCGCGCCGCCGGCCGCGGCCGGGAGCACGGCCACGGCCACCGAGAACCCGCCGGGAAGCACGGAGGGCGCGTCGCCGCCCTCGACCTCGGCCCCGCCTTCGGGTACGGCGACCGTACAAGAACAGCCGTTGCCCACCTCGTCCTCGCTTGTCGCCCCATAACGCCGTCACCCCGTACGCCGCAACGCCACAACCCACCGTCGCCCCGAGTGTCTTCGGCCTGCCCTGCGCCAAGTCATAAAAAGGATAGAACGTGAGAAAACAAGGTTCGCTCGCCTTGAAGGACCTGAGTCAACTGCCGCACCGCTCATCGGTGGTGACACACCACCCGGAGCCCGTCCTGGACATGGTCATCCCCGTGTTCAACGAGGAAAGAGATTTGGAGCCGAGCGTGCGGCGGCTCCACACTCACCTGTGCGAGACCTTCCCCTACTCGTTCCGTATCACCATCGCCGACAACGCCAGCACGGACAGCACCCCGCAGATCGCCGCCCGGCTGGCAGACGAACTACCTGAAGCGCAGTGGCTCCGGCTGGCCGAGAAGGGTCGCGGCCGCGCGCTGCGTACCGCCTGGTCGCTGTCGCCGGCCCCCATACTCGCGTACATGGACGTGGACCTGTCCACGGAACTGACGGCGTTGCTGCCGCTCGTGGCCCCGCTGCTCTCCGGCCACTCCGACATAGCCATAGGCACCCGACTGGCCCCCGGTTCCCGGGTGGTGCGCGGCCCCAAACGAGAGATCACCTCTCGTTGCTACAACGCCCTCCTGCGCTCCGTCCTCGCCGTAGGTTTCTCCGACGCGCAGTGCGGATTCAAGGCGGTGCGGCGCGATGTGGCCGAGCGACTACTGCCCCTCATAAAGGACTCGGAGTGGTTCTTCGACACTGAACTCCTGGTGATCGCCGAGCGCGCCGGGCTACGCATCCACGAGGTGCCGGTCGACTGGGTGGACGATCCCGACACCCGGGTCGACATCCTCGCCACGGCGCTGGCCGACCTGCGCGGCATCGCCAGGATCAGCGGGGCGCTGGCGCGGGGCACGCTACCGCCGACCCGGGCGCTCCGCGACGGCGCCGCCGTTCCGGGCGGGCTCACCGCTCAACTCCTGCGTTTCACCGCCGTGGGAGCAGTGGGCACTCTCGTGTACCTGCTCCTCTACACAATGCTGCGCCCGATGGTCGGTTCCCAGGCCGCCAACGCCCTCGCGTTGCTGATCTGTGCCATGTCCAACACGGCCGTGAACAGGCGGCTCGCCTTCGGGCTCCTCAACCGCGGCGGTGTGCTGCGCCACGGGTGCGGGGGCCTGTTCGTTCTCCTGATCTGCCTCGCGATCACCAGCGGATCGCTCGCCGTCCTGCACCACGCGATGCCCTCGGCCGGGCAGGCTGCCGAACTCGCCGTACTCCTCACCGCCGGCCTGGCCGCGACGCTGCTGCGGTTCCTGCTCTCCCGAGCGCGGGTGTTCCGCATATGATCAGGACCGCTGCCCGTGCGACCGAGACCGGCACACAGAGCTGGAACGCGAGGCTGTGTGATGAGCCCGCCGGTACGGGCCCCGATCTTCGGAGCCGGCTGCGCCACACAGCCGAGCACTACGGCCCCGTGCTGGCCGTCTACGGCACGCTCAAACTCATCGGCTTCGCCGCCTTCATGTGGCTGCTGCACTCCGCCGGGGACTACCGCACGAAGAACCCGCGCTTCGGCGGCGGCGCCCAACCGTGGGACGTCCTGGCCAGCTGGGACGGCTGGTGGTACCAGCAGATCGCCGTGCACGGGTACGACCCTCGGCTGGTCCCGATCCCCGGCGCCACCGGCCCGATCACCCTCGAAGGGAACTCAGCGGCGTTCTTCCCGCTCTACCCGGCGCTGATGCGGCTCGTCTCCGAGCTCACCGGCCTCGGCCCGTACGGCGCCGGCCTGCTCGTCTCCATCGTCGCCTCCTTGACCGCCGCCCTGGGCATCTACGCCATCACCGAACGCCTCGGCGGCAGACGAGCCGGACTGGCCGCGGCCGGCCTCTGGGCCGTCTGGCCAGGCTCCGGCCTGGAGTGGGCGGTCTACTCCGACTCCCTCTACGTGGCCCTGGCCGTCTGGGCCTGCCATGCCGTTCTGAGCCGTCGCTGGCTCACCGCCGGTCTCCTCACCTGCGTGGCAGGGCTCAACCGGCCCACCGCCGTGGCACTGATCGCCGCCGTCGGCTTCGCGGCCCTGCTCGCGCTCCACCGCCGCCAGGACGGCATCCTGCGTCCGGTGACCGCGATGGCCGTCGCCCCGCTCGGCCTCCTCTCCTATCTCGGCTGGGTGGGTCACCAAATGGGCGACTACAGCGGCTACTTCAGACTTCAGTCCGGTGCCTGGGCCCACGAGTGGGACTATGGCCGACACACCCTCGACGTCCTCACATCCGTCCCGGTGGGCCACTCCGACTATCTCTTCGCCTGGCCCTTCGCGGACCTGATCGGCATCGGCGTCGTCCTGCTCGCGCTCGCGCTGCTCCCACTGCTGATCCGGCTTCGTCCCCCAGCCATCCTGCTGGTCTACACCGTGCTCACTCTCGCCCTCGTCCTGGGCAGCCAGCAGATTTTCGGCAACGTCTCCCGCTATCTGCTCCCCCTCTTCCCGCTCTTCCTCCCCCTCGCCCTCGCCTTGCGCCGCCTCAGCCCGACCCACCAGTTCACACTCCTCGGCATCGCGGCCCTGGCTTCCGGCTCGTACGCGGGCTACGCCCTCTTCGAGCTCGGCGTCCCGTAACCGATGCCCCTGGCAGGGGGCCCGACGACCACGTCCCTGCCCACCGCGAGGCACCCAAGCCTGAGGCCGGCCCACCGTAATGCCGCGCGACACAAACGCCTCCGCCGCCGTGACGGCAGCTGCCCCGGCCGTACGAAACCGCCCCTCCCGCGCGCTGCGGGAGGGGCGGGATCCCGCAAGTTCGGGGCCACGCTTTCCGACCAGGAACGCCACCTGGCCGGACGAGCCGAAGCGCGGTGCCGACTACAGGAGTTCGCGAACCAAGCGGGCCACGTTCGCGCACGCCGAGATCGCCGCCAGGACCACCCGCCACCCGCACAGACCACGATGTCCTGGCCCGGAATCAGGGGTACGGTATTTGAGCACGATGCATCACCCTTCTGCGTGTGATCGTCGAGTGCCCGCCAGCTCCAGAAGAAGCTGTCCAAGGCCAACTTGAACTGGCGGGCCTGCCCATTCATGGAAGCAGGTCACGCACTCGATTCCCTGCTGTCAGGTACAGCAGAATCCTGAATCAGCAGGAACCTGCGGGGCGCCCCGCGGAGCCACTGCTCATTCCTGCGACCTCAGTTGGTCCATGCGCCCCGGCGCGGCTGGTTTCGCCGCGCGAGCCGCTGGGCCCTGTGGTTCCTGTGGAACCACCCGCATCGCCGGGTCGTCATCGGTTCCTGTTCCTCGGACCTGGCCGAGGAGAACGGTCCCGCCATGGCCTGCCGGAAGATGATGCCGGGATCTACCGGCCGTCACCTGAGCCCAGCACAATCGCCCGTATGACGATCGACACGGGTGCGACGCCGCCCACGCACAACACGCCCCTCGCACTCGCACGGGGGTTGCTGACCGGTGGCGTGGTCGGGACATCGCTCGCCGCGCTCGTCGTGGGCGGAATCGTCAAGAACGGGCCGCTGTTCGCCACAGGGTTGGCTCTGCCCGTGGTCTACGGACTGCTGTTCTTCCTCGCCGGAATGCCGAGGCGGGCCCGGGAGGCGGCGGTCGTGCCCCGCACAGCGCTCGCGATGATCGAGTGTCTGGAGGCCGTCAAGGGCGAGTCGAGCGACATCCCGGTGCAGTTCGAGCTCACCGTCGCACCGGACGACGGGCCTGCGTACAGGGTGGCCATCACGCAGGACATCAACCTCGTGGACCTGCCCGACTACCGCCCGCGCGGTGTTGTGGTGGTCCAGTACCCGCCGGACCAGCCATGGCGGGTGCGCATCGTCAAGCGGCCGACGCCGGAGTGGGAGGACCGGGCGGCCTCGTCCCGCCTGGATTCGGTGCCTGGGACGGCCGTAGTGGCCGCGCCCCCGGAGGGCTGTGCCTTCGGCTTCGTTGTGATCCTTGGCCTGCTGCTCGGCGCGGCCGCCGTGGTCCTGCTCTTCCGCGCGGACCTCTTTGACCGGGATGCCACCGCGAAGCCGCCCTCGGCCGTGCGACCGTCCGTTTCCTCCACGTCGTCGACCACGGTTGTGTCGTCGGTGTCCGGAACGGTCGCCCTGGGCCCGGGCCGGTCGTTTCTCGACAAGGGCGAGCTGGACCGGGCCCTCGACTCGATCACCAGCGGTCGGGACACACACCAGGCGCTCACCGTCGTCGTGCAGGAGCGCCTGCTGTCGGTCGTGTTCTCGCCTGCCGGAACGCAAAGTCCGGGGTTCGCCCTGCGTGCGCTGCCCTACGACCGTTTCCCCGCCCTGGTCGAGAAGGCCACGGCCACCCTCGGCGCCCACTCCCCGCGGACCTGGCAGATCACCGCCGACCGTCTCACCGGATCCCTGATCATCAGGGTCGTTGTGACCGGGGCAGAGGGCACGGCGTCACTGGAGGCGAACGGTCAGGGCAAGGTGGTGCGGCGCGCGGCCGCAAAGTGAGGGCCCCGGTACCGCACTGTTCCGGACGGCAAGGGGTGTTGCCCGGTGGCCGTCCCCGAAGTGGCAGGAGGAAAGACGGATGGGCTGGCACGTATATCTGGTGCCGTGGTGTGGCGTGTTCGGCGCGGTGGCGCTGGTCGGATACGGGAGGTCGCTGGCCGGGATGACCCGGGCCCAGCGGACGGTCCGGGCGAAGGGGCGGATCGAGCGGGTGGACGAGCCCCGGCACGGAAGCTCCCCGAACGACGGGATAGCAGTGGTCGTCTCCTTCCAGGACCCGGCCACCGGGCAGGAGTTCACCGTCACCAACGACGGTGAGCGCGGTGAGAGGATCAGCGTGGCCTGGACGGGCCGCGAGATCGGCGTCCACTACCCGCGTGGAAGACCCCACGCCTTCCGGTTCGCCAACCACCTCTCCGAAGGCGGGCGCGGACTCGGCTGGCCGACGTTCGCGCTCTTCCTCGTCTACGCCGGCCTGGTCACCGTCGCCGCGATCGACCGGGGCTGGCCGTGGGCACTGCTCGGCTTCTGCGGGCCCTGGGCCCTCTCCGGCGTCTACCACCTGCCCGGGAACGTCCGTGACAGGAACCGCCGAATAGACGCGCTGGCCGCCATGGCCGCCGTACCCGGCCGTGTCGTCGCCGTGCTCAAGAGCGTCACCGTCGACTCCGATGACGGCCACATCTCCACGCACCTGGTTCCGGTCCTCAGCTTCACCACCCTCGACGGCAGAGCCGTCACGGCCTACTGCGAGTCCAGGCTGCCGGACCCCGCCGGGGCACGGGGTCTGGACGTCACGATCCACTACGCCCCCGACGACCCGGCGAACTTCGTCCTGGACGTCGAGGCCGAACGGCGTTCCTGGAAGCGGGACATGGCCGTCAACGTCGTGGGCGTTCTGATCGTGGCGACGGCAGCCGTGATGGGGGTGGTCGCGCTGTGAAGCGGGAGCCGGGGCTGCCGTGATCGGCACCCCACCCCGGCCGGGCAAAGCCGAGGTCGGCCCCCTTCACGCCGAGCACGGCGCCGGGTGACCGCCGCAGACTTCACGTACAGGTGGTCCGCACTGCTCACTCCCGGGAGTGATCCCGCTGTACGGTCGGGCGGTACCGCAGCCATCGACACGGGAGCCGAAATGGGGCCGGATCATGTTCCTGATTGGTTCTGGGAGGTGCTGGAAGCAACACGGCCGAGCCTGTCCGCCCTTGAATTGTGGTTGGAGTCCCAGCCACGGGAAGTCCTCGAAGCCTTCGCGCCGGCGTACGAGTCCGCGGCTGATTCGCTGGCCGACTTCTCGGAAGGCGTGAGCGTGGACGGGTACGTCTGGTCCGAGGACAGCACCGAAGACCTGTGCATGTGGGTGGTCGGGCAGGGCTACGGGCTGTGGAGCTCGGTGATCGCGGGAGAAGTGCGGCTGGAGGAAGCCGCGCAGATGTATCTGGGCCGTGCGCGGCTTCTTCCGGACTCCGCAGCGCCGTGGGACGAGGACGTCTCGAACCCGGAGCACAGGGGCTACCAGTCCCCCTGGGCCATCGTCCACGGCGTCTACCGGACACGTTTTTCCGAAGAACTCCATGAACGGTTCGGGGTACCTGAGGAGGTTGCCCGGCCGGGCGGGTAGCGCGACGGGACTCGTGGCACAGATGTCCGCAATCGCTGCCGTGGGAGGCGGAAGCCGCACGCGGCAACACCGCGCACACTCACCGGGTTCGGCACACGTCCGGTCCAGGCGACCTGCCACCCCGACGAGAGCCGCTGCGACCGGTTCTCGCCCGACGTGCGACACCCCGGCCCAGCCCCGTTCCGGCACCCACCCCCACCGGGAATCTATGTCCCTGCGGCCGACCCCTCGGCGGAGTCGCCGCGGGAGGTCCATGCCGGTGCGGCACCGACCAGCGAGTCGAGGCGTTCCAGACGCTGGGCCGTGGCGCTGTCGGTGGGCGTCATGACGATGATCCGCTCGCCACGCGCCCGGTCCAGCCACAGGCTCTGGAACTGGACGTCGAGGGCGCCGACGCGCGGTGACTGGTAGCGGCGCAGCTGGGTGCGGTCGCCCACGATTTCGTACGACTCCCAGTGCCGTACGAAGTCCGGCGACTCCTGGCGAAGCCGGGTGATCAGCGCGTTCCAGCGGGGGTCGTCGCGGTGTTCCGGCTGGCGGGTGCGGAGTTTCGCGGTGATTTCGCGAAGGACGCTGTCCTCGTCGACCAGGCTGTTGCGCCAGCTCGGTTCGGTGAACATCAGCCAGGCGCAGTTGCGTTCCTCGACCGGGTACGCGTCCAGGTCGGCGAACAGGTACCGGTAGGTGCGATTGGCCGCGACCAGGTCGTAGCAGTCGGTCTGGACGGCGGCCGGGTACGGCAGCAGCTTGGCCAGGACGGTGGTGTGCTCGGGGCGCAGGTCCATGGGCGGTCCTGGTTCGGTGGCCGTGCCACGGCCCGCGAGTACCATCAGGTGGCGGTGCTCGGCGGCATCCAGGCGCAGCACGCGCGCCACCGCGTTCAGCACCTGGTCGGACGCGTTCTTGGCCCGCCCCTGTTCGAGCCACGTGTACCAGGTGACCCCGACTCCGGCGAGCTGCGCGACCTCCTCGCGCCGCAGACCGGGTGTACGGCGGCGGCCGCCTGCGGGCAGGCCCACCTCACCGGGGGTGACGCGGGCGCGGCGGGCGCGAAGGAAGGCACCGAGAGTGCTGCGGTCGGGTGTCGAAGAGGTCACCACCCCAGTGTCCTGGCTCGGGGCCGGTGAATCCAGGTAGTGCCGGTACCCCTATAGCTGGACTCCTGGTACCAGGATGAAGCGGGGCGCAGGGTCGTGGTCATGACCACACAGACCGTTCCCGCCACGCATACTGTGGCGCCGCACCCGGCGCGCGCCCTCACCGGCGCCGGCCTCGCCGTCCTGCTCGTCGCCTACCTGCCCGTGAACATGACGTTCGGGTCGGTCAACCTGCTCGAACCCGCGATCACCGATGACCTCGGTGTGACCGTGTCGGGCGGGCAGCTCGTGCTGTCCGCGTACACCACGGCGTTCGCCGCGACCCTCGTCGTCGCGGGGCGACTGGGCGACCGGTTCGGACGGCGCCGGCTGCTCGCGGCCGGCGTCGGCGCGTTCGGCGTGGCCTCCGTTCTCGCCGCACTCGCACCGAACCTGGTCACACTCGTCGCGCTGCGCGCCGTACTGGGCGTCGCCGCGGGCCTGTTCACGCCGCAGGTCCTGTCCACCATCCAGTCCACGGCGCCCGAGAAGCTGCGGGCGCTGGGCGTGACGCTGTTCGCCGCCGTCAGCGGCATCGCGACCGTCACCGGACAGCTCCTCGCGGGCGCCGTGGCCCAGGCCGTCGGTGACCACTGGGGCTGGCGGCTTGTCCAGGTGCTCACCGGGACGATAGGAGCGGCCGCGCTGTTCGCCCTGCGCATCGTGCCCGAGTCGCGCTCGACGGCGCCGCTCGCGCTCGATCTGCGCGGGGCCGCGCTCCTCGGTACGGGCCTGCTCCTCGTCGTGGTGCCCCTGACGCTCGGCACCTCCGCGGGCGGTCCTGCCCCGGTGCTGGCGATGCTGACCGCAGGCGGTGCGGTGCTCGCCGTCTTCGCCCGCTCGCAGCGCGCCGCGGAACGCCGCGACGAACTGCCCGTCGTACCGCCGAGCGTGCTGCGCACCCCGGCCGTACGGCAGGGACTGATCATGACACTGCTGTTCTTCACCGGTTACGGGGCCTTCCTGTACGAGTTCTCGGCGCTCTCCCAGGGCGCGTTCGGCGTGGACGCCTGGGGCACCGTCGTGCTGCTGCTCGGGTTCGGCGCGGGGTTCGTCGTCACCGCCCTCGCCCTACCGGCCGTGGAACGCCGCACCGGGCGCTGGACGATGACGGGTGCGGCCATCGGGCAAGCGGCCGTGCTCCTGGGCCTCGCCCTCACCGTGAACGGCACCCACGGCGAGTCCCCGTCGGCCCTGCAGCCGCTCCTGATCGCGCTCGGTGTCACTCAGGCCCTGATGTACGGGCCGGTCCTCCGTACGGTCCTGTCGCGCACACCGACGTGGGCGGCGGGGGTCGCCGGTGGGCTCTTCACCACGTTGCAGCAGCTCGGTCTCGGCCTGGGCGTGGCGCTCCTGGGAGGCGTCTTCCACGCCGTGGCCACCACAACGGCGGGCGGTTCCGCCGCCGGGCTGCCCCACGGTTTCGCCGTCGCCGTGACCGTGCAGGCCGCCCTGGCACTGGCATTCGCCTTCCTGGCCGCACGTATCGCACCGGCCGGGGCGGCCTGACGCAGGTGGATGTGCAGGTGTTCCTCGCGGCCTGGGTGTCCCATGGGCCCTGGTCGCCGGGTCGGGCCTGGTGTGATCAACGGCACCCCCGACGGCACGGAACACCGTGCTGCGGGTGCCGTACACGGCCGTCACACCGGAGGGCTGCGGCCGGGGTCGCCGGGTGTCCGCTCCGGCGGCGATCTTTGCTCCCGCTGCGGAATCCCGGACCGCTTCCGCACAAGGGTGAGCGCGGGCCGGACGCCGGTGCGGGTCGCGCAGCAGGTACGGCGCTGCGCCACCGAAACCCTCGACGTCCAGGGCCTTTCGTTCGGATCGGCCCGGCATGACCCGAACGAGAGGCCCCGGGTGTGCGACAGCGGTCCATGCCGGTCACACGGGCTTCACGTGGACAACGACTGTGCCGGGGCGGCCGCGGAAGAGGGATGCTCCTGGCACCCTCCATCACGGCCGGAACAGCGGAGCCCTCAAGTGACCTGCCGTTCAACGAGGATGGCCGAGTTGAACAGTTCCTCGGTCTCCCGGTCGGTCAGCGAGAGTGCCAGTGCGAGTTCTGCCAGGACTGGCGGGCGGGCGTGCTTGAGCATGTCCTTCTCCCCCGGGGAAAGCCCGTGCTTCTCCTGACGTCGCACCAGGTCACGAACGACGCCGGCCGTGAGCAGAAGGTCGCCGATCCGGAGTCGCTCGCTGTTGGCCTTGAAGCGGCGTGGCCAAGTCTCCTCCTCCTCGCATGTGGGAGCCCTCAGGACGTCGAGCAGTTCTTGGATCTGTGCCGCGGTGCACACCGATCGCAGGCCCACCGCGTCGGCCTTTTCAACCGGAACCGCAATGCGCAGGTCGGTCCCATGGACTCGGAACTGGATGTACCGCCTGCTCTCGCCATTGACCGAGCGGTCGAAAACCTCGGTGACGGTGGCCGGACCGTGCTGGGGGTGGATGAGTGTCTGCCCCTCGGAGAACTGCATGTTGTCAACCCTCGCCTGTGCGTGCGGCGCCGCGCTCGGCCCAGCCCCCTTGCGTGTTGCAGGGCGTACAGCCGTCCCACTGCCGGTCCCGGCCGCAGAGGGACGGTGGTCGGCAAGCGTGGGAGCGCAGGGGTCGGCGCATTCATACGGATGAGTGTGCAAAACCTCTGCGAACCAGCTCTTCCATTTTCCATCACATCATGCGCATCACCGGACGTGATCCCGGTCACATCGAAGTGGGTGCACCAAGTCGAAGAAGGGACGCGGTCATTCCGTGGACACCGGCGACGATTCAATGGGAGGCGCTGCGCAGCGGTCGCCCATCAAGCCCCATTGATAGTATGCAAGCGACACGCATATCGATGAGATGCGCCTCGCTGCACGCACGCACGTGCGTCTGCGATCCCTTTCTCCTCTGCGTCGGGACCCGCTGTCACACCCTCCGGGCGGCAGTCGCGCGGACCGCAGAATGAGAAGTGGGGTTGCACATGGTCGACAAGGGCAAAGCGCTGGATCTGGTATTGGCTCAGATCGAGCGGCAATTCGGCAAGGGCGCGGTGATGCGCCTCGGTGAGCGGCCGAACGAGCCCATCGAAGTGATTCCCACCGGGTCGACCGCCCTCGACGTGGCCCTCGGTGTCGGCGGTCTGCCGCGCGGCCGTGTGGTGGAGGTGTACGGGCCGGAGTCCTCCGGCAAGACGACGCTGACGCTGCACGCGGTGGCGAACGCGCAGAAGCTCGGCGGTTCCGTCGCCTTCATCGACGCGGAGCACGCCCTGGACCCCGAGTACGCGAAGAAGCTCGGCGTCGACATCGACAGCCTCATCCTGTCCCAGCCGGACAACGGCGAGCAGGCCCTTGAGATCGTGGACATGCTGGTCCGCTCCGGCGCCCTCGACCTGATCGTCATCGACTCCGTCGCGGCGCTCGTGCCGCGCGCGGAGATCGAGGGCGAGATGGGTGATTCGCACATGGGTCTCCAGGCCCGTCTGATGAGCCAGGCGCTCCGCAAGATCACCAGTGCGCTCAACCAGTCCAAGACCACCGCGATCTTCATCAACCAGCTCCGCGAGAAGATCGGGGTGATGTTCGGCTCGCCGGAGACCACCACCGGTGGCCGGGCGCTGAAGTTCTACGCCTCGGTGCGCCTCGACATCCGCCGGATCGAGACGCTGAAGGACGGCACCGACGCCGTCGGCAACCGCACCCGCGTCAAGGTCGTCAAGAACAAGGTCGCGCCGCCGTTCAAGCAGGCCGAGTTCGACATCCTCTACGGCCAGGGCATCAGCCGCGAGGGCGGTCTGATCGACATGGGAGTGGAGCACGGCTTCGTCCGCAAGGCCGGCGCCTGGTACACGTACGAGGGCGACCAGCTCGGCCAGGGCAAGGAGAACGCCCGCAACTTCCTCAAGGACAACCCCGATCTCGCCAACGAGATCGAGAAGAAGATCCTGGAGAAGCTGGGCATCGGGCTCCATTTCGAGGAGCCGGCTGCGCCGATCCGACGGGGCGCGGCTGCCCTGCCACCCAGCACCGGGGGCGAGGCGGAGCAGCAACCGTACAGCGCGGCGCAGCACACCGAGGGACTCCAATAGCCCGGAATTCTCACCCATTCCTCCCCGTGCTCAGAGATTCCGCGCGAGGCCAAGGGTCACCCATGCGCATTTTCGCCGCTCTTCAAACCAGCCCGAATATTCTTTGCGCATGCGGTGAACTTCCCTGTCAAGGGAGACATTTACCACGCCGATCCGGCCCTGAATGACGAACCTGGCATGCGGTGACGCGGTGTTACGGTAAGTCTCGGCTGGTTGTCAACATCACCTGAGGTTTACGAAGTGAGAAATCGACTCGTCGTCAAGGGTGCCCGGCAGCACAATCTCCGTGACGTTTCCGTCGAACTGCCCCGGGATGCACTTGTCGTGTTCTCGGGCGTGTCGGGGTCCGGAAAGTCAAGCCTGGCATTCGACACCATATTTGCCGAGGGACAGCGGCGCTATATTGAATCCCTTTCCTCCTATGCGCGGCAGTTCATCGGGCAGCTCGACAAGCCCGACGTCGATGCCGTCGAGGGACTTTCCCCAGCAATCGCCATTGATCAGAAGACGTCGAGCCGCAACCCGCGTTCCACGGTGGGCACCATCACCGAGGTCTACGACCACCTGCGCCTGCTGTACGCCCGGATCGGCCACCCCCACTGCCCCGAGTGCGGCGAGCCGGTCAGCCGGCAGACACCGCAGCGCATCGTCGACCTCCTGCTGGACGAGGACGAGGGAACCCGGTTCCAGGTCCTGGCCCCCGTCGTCCGCGACCGCAAGGGCGAGCATGTCGAGATCTTCCGGCAGTTGTCCGCCGATGGATTCAGCCGGGTCCGGGTTGACGGGACGGTCCTCGCGCTGACGACGCCGCCCGCACTGGACAAGCGCAAGAAGCACTCGATCGACGCGGTCGTCGACCGGCTGACCGTCAAGCCCGGTATCAGGCAGCGGCTGACGGAATCAGTGGAAACCGCGCTGGGGATCGGATGCGGCGTCCTGCGGGTCGAGTTCGTGGATCAGAAACCCGGCTCGGCCGGCCGCGAGTTGGTGCTCTCCGAGGAGATGGCCTGTCCGCGCTCCCACGACATCGGCCTGGAGTCGCTGGAGCCCCGGCTGTTCTCCTTCAACGCACCCTGGGGCGCCTGCCCCACCTGCGCAGGACTCGGTTCACACAGAGAGGTCGACCCAGCTCTTGTCGTGCCGGACGACACCATGTCACTGGCGGAGGGTGCCATCGCCCCCTGGACCAACACCAGCGGCGCCGACTACTACACCCGCCTGCTCGAAGCACTGGGCGCGGACGTCGGCTTCAGTGTCACCACCCCCTGGCGTGAACTTCCTTCCGGTATACGTCAGATGGTGCTGCACGGTGCGGAGCGGCGGCTGCACCTGACGTACCGGAACCGCTTCGGACGTGACCGCTCGCACGTATCCCGCTTCGAAGGAGTCATCCCGCACATCAAACGCCGCTACGCCGAGGGCTCCGAGTCCGCAGCCGGCCACAACCGGTTCGCCGGGTACATGCGCGCGGAGCCGTGTGCGGCTTGCGGGGGTGCGAGGCTCGCCCCGGGAGTTCTCGCGGTCACGGTCGGCGGGCGCAGCATCGCCCGGACGGCCGCCCTGCCACTGGGTGAACTCGCCTCGTTCATAAATGAGTTGGAGCTCAGTGCCCGTGAGCAGAGGATCTCCGAGGCGTTGCTCTCGGAGATCGGCGAACGGCTGCGGTTCCTGCTCGATGTCGGCCTGGACTACCTCTCGCTCGACCGGCCCGCCGCTTCCCTCTCGGGCGGGGAGGCGCAGCGGATCCGGCTCGCGACCCAGATCGGCGCGGGGCTGACCGGGGTGCTGTACGTACTGGACGAGCCGTCCATCGGGCTGCACCAGCGCGACAACCAGCGGCTCATCGCGACCCTGAAGCGGCTGCGCGACCGCGGTAACACCGTGTGCGTCGTCGAGCACGACGAGGAGACGCTGCGGAACGCCGATTGGGTGGTGGACGTCGGCCCGGGCGCGGGCACACACGGCGGCCGGATCGTCTGCTCGGGCACCGTGCGGGAGCTGGCCGTACATCCTGAGTCCGTCACCGGCGCCTACCTCTCCGGACGTCGCACGATCCCCCTGCCCATCCGGCGCAGAGAGGCTGAACCGGGCCGCGCCCTCACTGTGCACGGAGCATCCGAGCACAACCTGCGCAACGTGACGGTGCCGTTTCCTCTCGGTCTGTTCACCGTGGTCACCGGCGTCTCGGGATCCGGCAAGTCGACCCTGGTCAATGACATTCTGCACACCGCGCTCGCCCGGCGCGTCCACCGTGCACACAGGGTGCCGGGCCGGCACCGCACCATCACGGGCGTCGAGCACATCGACAAGGTGGTCCAGGTCGACCAGTCGCCGATCGGCCGCAGTCCCCGCTCCAACCCGGCGACGTACACAGGTGTCTTCGACCATCTGCGCAAGCTGTTCGCCCAGACCCCGGAGGCGAAGGTGCGGGGCTACCAGCCCGGCCGGTTCTCCTTCAACGTCAAGGGCGGCCGCTGCGAACACTGCTACGGCGACGGCACCATCAAGGTCGAGATGAACTTCCTCCCGGACGTCTACGTCCCTTGCGAGGTATGCCGGGGCGCCCAGTACAACCGGGAGACCCTCGACGTGCGTTACAGGGAGAGGTCCATCGCGGACGTGCTGGCCATGACCGTGGCGGAGAGCCTGGACTTCTTCGACGGCCACCAGATCCTCTCCCGGCACCTGCGGGCCCTGGACGACGTCGGGCTCGGCTATGTGAAGCTCGGCCAGGCAGCCACCACGCTGTCCGGCGGTGAGGCGCAGCGCGTCAAGCTCGCCGCCGAGCTCCAGCGCCGTACTCGTGGGCGCACCCTCTACGTGCTGGACGAACCCACCACCGGCCTTCACACCGCCGATGTCGCCCGTTTGCTGACGGTGCTTCAACGGCTGACCGACGGCGGCAACACGGTCGTCGTCATCGAGCACAACCTCGACGTGATCAAGTCGGCCGACCACTTGATCGACATGGGACCGGAAGGCGGACACCAGGGAGGCGAGGTCATCGCCGAAGGCACCCCGGAGCAGGTCGCGGCCAACGCCCGAGCGCACACCGGGCGTTATCTGAAAGCCCTGTTGGAGCCCATGTGAACGAGACCGTCCTCCACGGCCCGAACCGCTCGGCCAGGTCACGCCACTGCACACCGGTCCGCACCTGGTGCAGAATCCCGTCGGTCATCTGCCGATGATCCCGCCACCGGACACAACGCCTGTTGCTCACCGGCAGGAACGGCCTCAACCGCTCCCACTCGGCATTCGACGGATCGCCGCGTTCTTCCTGCCCCGTGCCCGGACCAACGGCCAAAGCCCGGCGACGGTCATCTGATCGGCCAGGTCCTGTGCGGCGGATCGTGGTCGGAGCCATGATTCGCCGGACTGGACCTAGACGCTGCTCTCGTACGTGACCCAGGTCGTACGCGCGGCAACGGTGTTGTAGAGGGCCTGGGCCTGGTGATTGTCCTCTGCGGTGACCCATTCCACGAAGGACCGCCCCTCGGCAGCGGCGCGTGCTCGCAGCCCCTGGATCAGCGCCCGTCCGACGCCCCGTCCGCGGACTGCCGGGTCGGTGAACAGGTCGTCGAGGTAGATGCCCGTCGTTCCGGTGTACGGGGAGGGGACGGGGCGGTGGTGCGCGAACCCGACGACGGCTCCGTCGACCTCCGCGACGAGGGCGTCGCATGCGTGCCCGGGGTCCGTCAGCCAGGCCCAGGCGCGGGAGACGACCTCCTCGGACTCCTCCAGCCGGTAGAACTCGCGGTACTGGCGGAACAGTTCGCGCCAGCAGGCTTCGTCCGTCGCTGCGACGGGGCGGATGGTCGGAGTGTTGGATGTCACGCGGTGTTCCTTCTGTGCTCGTGCACGGGCGGCGGGATGCGGCGCGCGCTGCTGGTGCCGTATCGGGCGTCGTTCGCCCGTGCGGTCCTACCGGTGGAGGCGGGCGTGCTACGTGCGGGTGGCCTCGAAGGTCCACACGTCGTCCGCGGCGGTCGGTGCGATGCCCGCCCGGTAGCCGCCGTGGACGGTGACGTCGGTGAAGCCCGCCCGGTGCAGCATGGCGGTGAACTCGGCGAGCCCGAACCACAGCAGGGAGAAGATCCGGAGTTCCGCCTCGTAGGCGCCGGGTTCGCGGTGCGTGGTCATGTCACTCTCGAAGACGTCGGCCTTCAGTCCTCGACGGGCGCAGTTGACGCGGCACTGTGCCGGCATGGCGGCCGAGGTGTCGTAGCCGCGCACCGCCAGTCCCCGTTCGAGCAGGGGCATCAGGATGCGGCCGGTGCCCACGGCTGGTTCCAGTACGGGGCCGGACACGTTCCGCAGGCGGTCGGCGTGGAACTCGAAGTCTCCGAACGAGGTGCCGGTCGGCTTGTCGAGTTCGTGGAAGAGGGTCGCCAGTGGTCCGTAGCGCCAGGTCGTGGCGTCGAAGCCGGTGTTCATGCGGTCCTTCGGTGATGTTTCGGATGGGTGTGAGTACTCGTCAGTGTCCCCGCTCACCGCCGGCAGCGCGGATGTCGGACAGGGACCGCTTCTGACGGCCTTCCGCCTCGAAGTTGTCGGGTGAGAGCCACTGCCGCAGCGCCGTGCCGACGCGCGGCCACTCGGCGTCGATGACGGAGTACCAGGCGGTGTCGCGGCTGCGGCCCTTGTAGACCACGGCCTGGCGGAAGATCCCTTCGAAGGTGAAGCCCAGCCGCAGGGCCGCCTTGCGCGAGGGTGCGTTGAGGCTGTCGCACTTCCACTCGTAGCGGCGGTGGCCGAGGCCGTCGAAGACGTAGGACATGAGCAGGAACTGGGCCTCGGTGGACACCGGGGTCCGCTTCAGCAGGGGCGAGAAGGCCACGCTGCCGACCTCGACGACGCCGTTGGACGGGTCCTGGCGCATCAAGGCGAAGGTGCCCACGGCCTTGCCGGTGCGCAGGTCGACGACCGCGTACTCCAGGGTGTCGTCCGCCCGCGCCGCCGCCGTCAGGTGGGCGCGATAGTCGGCCTGGCCGTCGAAGGGGCCGACCGGCATGTAGGTCCAGTCGCTGCCGTCCGTCGCGAGGGCGAAGGCCGCGTACAGGTCGTCGGTGTGGCGGTCCGCGTCCAGGGGCTCCAGTCGGCAGAAGCTGCCCTCAAGGGTGTCCCGGGCGGGCGCGGGAACAGCCGTCCAGCCGGGCAGAGGGCGGCCGACGGGTTGGCCGTATTCGTTGGGACGTGCGGTCATGCTGATCTCCTCGTGTGTTCCGGCACTTCCAGACTAGGCATCGCGTGGACCCTCGATAAGGGCCACGGTAGGGTCATTCCATGGAGCCACGACGGAGCGTGCGCACCGGGAGGACGCGGTGGGAGAGGACCGAACGGCGCAGGCCGACAACGAAGCTTTGGGGCCGCAGCTCGACTTCCTGCTACAGGAGCCGCTGTCCCGGGGGCGCGGCGGGGAGTCCCTCCAGAAGCAGCTTCTGCACCGCATTCGGGTCGCTGTCCTCGACGGCCGACTGCCGGCGGGCAGTCGCCTGCCGGGCTCGCGCGCCCTGGCAGAAAGTCTCGGGGTGTCACGCAACACCGTGACGCTCGTGTTCGATGTGCTGAGCACTGAGGGCTACATCGAGCCCAGCAGGCAGGGCACTCGTGTCGCCGCACTGGCCCGCCCGGAGCCGGAGGACGGCGCGCACTCGGCCCCGGCCACCCTGGCACGGCGTGGCGAGCGGATCCGCAAGTACGACCTGTCAGGTGCCGACTCCCTCACCTTCGCACCAGGTGTCCCCGCCCTGGCCCAGTTCCCGCTGGCGGCCTGGCGGCGCTCTCTGGACCGGGTGGTCCAGCGCGGCGGGACACAGCTGCTGAGCTACGGCCCACCGCGCGGCGAACCGGCGCTGAGGGCCGCCATCCTGCGTCACCTCGCCCTCGCCCGCGGCCTGCACTGTCTCCCGGAGCAGGTCGTCATCACCGAAGGGGCGCAGGAGGCGCTCGCCCTGTGTGTCCGGCTGGTCACCGACCCGGGGGACACTGCCTGGGTCGAGGACCCGGGCTACCGCGGCGCGCAGACCGCGCTGAGCGGCGGCGACCTGACCGTGGTGCCCGTCCCGGTCGATGCGGAGGGCCTGCTGACCTCCGCATCCGACTGGAAGGACCACCCGCCCCGGCTCGTGTCCACCACCCCCGCGCACCAGTACCCGACGGGAGCGGTCCTCACCGCGTCCAGACGCCTCGACCTGATCGAGAAGTGCCGCCTGCACGGCGCCTGGATCATCGAGGACGACTACGACAGCGAGTTCCGCCACAGCGGGGAACCCCTCGCATGCATGCAGGGCCTGGCACCCGGCGCGCCGGTGCTCTACGTCGGCACCTTCAGCAAGACCCTCTTCCCCTCCCTGCGCCTGGGGTTCCTAGTCCTGCCCGAACCGCTGGTCGACCGGGCGGCACCGGTCGTGGACGAACTGCTGCGCGGCGGGCACCGCCACGAACAACTCGCCCTCGCGCACTTCATGGAGAGCGGTCAGTACAGCAGACACCTCGCCCGCATGCGCCGCCTCTACCGCCGCAGACGCGACGTGCTCAGGGCGGCACTGGCCGAACACCTCGATGTGCCCCACACGGTGACCGGCGGGGACAGCGGAATGCACCTGACCGTGCAGCTGCCGCCGGACACCCCCGACCAGCCCCTCGCCCGCGCTGCCCGCTGCCACCGGATGGCTCCCCGGCCCCTGTCCCAACACTCCCTGGTGCCCGACGCCGCCCACAACGGACTCGTCCTGGGCTACGGCAACACCCCCGAATCGGCCTTCGCCCCCGGCCTGCGCCAACTCTCGCACCTGATCAGGGACCTGGCCCGAACACCCGCGCCCCGCGGTTCCCGGCCCGGCCTCTACGGCGCGCCCGAAACCGACGTCCCGCACCCAATCCCGGTTGGGCACTCTCCGGTGATCGCTCCACCGCCCGCCCCGACGACCGGACTTCGGTGAATACGGTGGAAGTCGCGTCGCCGTTCGTCTGAACGAAGTACCGGAGGCCGGCCGGTTTCATGATCCGCCGGACAGGCCCTGACCGAAGAACCGGGCCCAGACGTGCATGTGCGCCGGCAGTTGGCCCTCCTTGTTGAGGACGGCCGCCGCGCGAAGAGCCATTTCACCAAGGAGGCATCCGCCCGTAGTGTGGCCTGCTGCCAGTCTGTCGGAGCCGCGGTGGAGGCCGGGCCGGATCCGACCTTCCGGAGCGTGTGCCGCGGTGGGTGACGGTGGTCTGGTGCCGGCCACCGTCACAGGGGTCTGCGCGTCGGAGACGGTCACCGCGCGGCCCGTTGCCTCCTCCTCCGACTCCGCCCTGTTTTCGGCATGCCCCGCGGCGGACACATCGACGCCACCGTGCTCGGCTCCCGACGGGTCGTCACCATGTCCCACACCCGGGGGACGGCATCAACTACCCGCCCGCGGGACTCCGGTCGGTGACGGCCGGGCGGTCGGCGGCGGCAACGAGGTCGGCGAAGCTCAAGGGGGTGCCCGGCGCCGGGGCTGCCGCAGACCTGGTCGGTGCTGCCGTGTCGAGGCCGTCGAGGGCCAGGTCGAGGTGGCGGTGGAGGAGGTCGCCGTCGGGGTCGAGGCGGTCCAGGCCGTCGGGAAGGGGACGGGAGAGGCGGATCGAGAGCAGTACGAGGTCGCCCATGCCCACGTCGCGGCGGAGCCGGCCGGACCGGTGCGCGGCGTCGATCAGCGCTTCGACGGTGCTCGCGGTGCTGGTACGGATGCGTACGAGCTCCTCGTCGACCACGAGACCTTCGAGCAGGACGAGGATGACCGCACCCATTCGCAGGTCCGCCGCCGCATGGACGAAGCGGCGCACGGCCGCGAAGGCGTCGTCGTCCACCGCGGCAGCCGCTTCGGCCGCGCTCTCCAGGCGGGCGAGCAGGTCGCCGGTCAGGTCCCGGACGAGCGCCTCCCGGTCGGGGTAGCGCCGGTAGAGCGTGCCGGGCCCGACTCCGGCCCGGCGCACGATCAGATCCAGCGGCGCGTCGAGGCCGCGCTCCAGGAAGACGTCACGGGCCGCGTCGAGAATCCGTCGCCTGCTGCGTGCCGCATCTGCCCGCACGGTGTACCGCCTTCCATCGCCCAACCCAACCGGAGAATTCCTCTCCGCTATGTTAGCGTCTTAGAGGCGGAGAGAAACTCTCCACTTAAGGGTTCGATATCGAAGGGAACACGCCATGAACGGCACACTGACCGTCCGGACCGTGATCGACGGCACCGAGCACACGCAGGACGACATCCGCCGGTGGGAACTGGACCGCGCCCGCGCCGCGCTCGCCCTGCTCAAGGACCGGATCGGGGACGAGGCGATGCGGGAACTGCTCACCGAGGACCTCCGGGCGGCGGACCGCACGATGGCCCCGCTGCCGGACGCCTCGGGCGGTGCGTGGCGGTCCGCCGTGACCGAGATGGAAATCGGCGGGATCACCGCCGAGGAGTTCCTGACCTGGTGGCAGGGCCGGCTCGCGAGCGCCGACCGGACGGCGCTGCTCTCGGCCAACCCGGAGCACTACCTCGCCGACTCCGCCGACGGGGTGGTCGAGATCATCGAGACCATCGGCTCCGGACCGCTGCGCTTCTTCCTCACCTTCCACGACGGCGTCGCGATCGAGGACGAGGGCCACGAGACCTACCCCGTCCGGATCGGCGGCACCGGCCGACTCACGGACGGCACCGAGATCTGCCGCGTCATGCACGAGTTCGGCGACGGCCCGCACGGCCTGCGCATCCGCCTGACGATCCAGTTCCCCGCACACGCCCCCGAGCACGTCTTCACCGGCCACCAGTGGCACTTCGCCTGCGAGTTCCTCAACTGGCTGGAGGCCGCGCACACGGCACAGTGACAACGGCCGAACGACGGTGGGGAACCCCTTGCACTGCCGGGTTCCCCACCCCGCGGTCCCGCCGGCACGCACACACCATCGACACCACCCCTCGTGCGGACCAGAGAATCACCGCCCATCCCGGACACACCCGTCCGCACAACCCCTCTCCCGAAGGCCTCCCCGGCCCCTCCCCCAC
>NZ_JBCEWQ010000122.1:0-27238 GCF_038448545.1 Streptomyces sp. CLV115 | reverse complement strand
CCTCCGGCGCGCCGGAGGGCCCCACGTACGCCGTGTCCCGCTACCAGCCGAAGCCCGGCTGGATGTCCATGCAGGCCTTGTCGTCCTCGCCGTTGAGCGCCCGGGCGCTGTCCGGCGTCTTCTCCTTGGCGGACGACGCGGGGTAGTCGCCGTCCTCGCGCCAGTCGGCCCCCACGGTCAGCGTGATGCCCGAGACGTCGGCCGACTTCTTCACCGCCGTCAGCGGGATGCCCAGTGCCTTGGCGACCGCCTGGGCGTTGCCCTCCATGTCCACGGTGGGAAAGAGGATTGCGGTGCGCTTCGTGGCCTCGGTGCTCTGCCCGTCGACCTTGGCCTGGTCGAAGCCCTTGTCGACCAGCAGCTGCTGGACGGTCGTGGCGCGGCCCTTGGCCGCGTATTCGGTTTCGGTGCCCGATCCGTTGCGGACGGTCACCGGGGTCTCGGCGGGGGACGCGGTGGGCTTCTTGGCGGCCGATTTCTTGCGCTTGGACGCCTTGCCGTCCAGCGGGATGTCGTCGCGGACCATCTGGAAGAGCGCTTCGGCCTCGCCGGGCTTGGGCAACACCCGCTCCTTGAGCGCGCCCGTGCCGTAGACGTTCGGCATCGTCGTCATGGTGATGCGCTCGGTCGGCACCTTCTGGAGGTCGTTCGCGAGGTCGTACAGCTTCTTGACCGAGTCGATGCCGTGCTCGCCCTTGTCGACCGTCAGCGCGTCGGTCGCCGCTTCGGCCAGGTCCATCAGCTTGCCCGGGTCGGTGAGCTTGGTGCCCTTGCGCAGCTCACGGACCATCGAGTTCATGTACATGTGCTGGGCGTGGGTTCGGCCGAGGTCGGTGCCGTCCTCGAAGCCGTAGCGGGTGCGCAGCCACTGGAGGGCCTGCTTGCCCTTGATCTTCGTGGTGCCCTTCTCCAGCTTCAGCCCGGAGCCCTTGCCCGCGCTGGTGTGCGAGTAGACGTTGCCCTTGACGCAGACCGGGACGCCGCCGATCGCGTCCGCCATCGAGATCACACCGGAGAAGTCGATCATCATGAAGTGGTCGATGGTGATGCCGGTGAGCTCGTACCAGGTGGCCACCGTGCAACCGGGACCGCCGCGCTCAAGCGTCTCGTTGGTGATCTCCAGACCGATGCTCGCGGGGTAGACGTGCTTCGTCTCCGGGTTGGTGCACTTCGGGACCTTCAGCATGGTGTCGCGCGGCATGCTGATCACCGACATGTTGCTGCGGTCGGCGGAGACATGGAGCAGCATCTGTACGTCGGCCAGGGGCGGCGCCCCGAAGGTGTCCTTCGCCCCGCCGAGCTTCTGGTTCTCCTTGGTGTCCCGCGCGTCCGAGCCGATGAGCAGGATGTTCATCGGGGTCTGCCCGGCGGCGTTGGCCTTGTGGTCGGCCATCTTCTTGTCGCCGAGGGTCAGATCGGCCTTCTTGATATTGCCGTTGAGATGCTCGATGTAGAGGTAACCGGCGCCCGCGCCGCCGAGTATGAGCAGCGCGAGAACCGACGCGCTCCAGCGCAGCACCCGGCGTTTGCTCTTCTTGCCGTGCCGCTTCGAGCCACCGCGCCGGCGACCGCCCTCCGCCGGGGCGGCCTGCCTGCCGGCGTCGGAGCCCGCGTCGTTCTCCGGCTCCCCCTTCTCCGGCCCGTCCTCGTAGAGCTTGTCGTCCCAACCGAGTTGGCCGGCGTGCCGGACGCGTGGTCGCGTCCCCTCCCCGGGCGTACCGCTGCGTGCCACCAGGACCCCCCTGCTGTTCAGACTCGTGGTTCTGCGCAGTGACCCGGTGTCACTTGGCGCACTCTGCCTTGTCGGCGTTCGCTTGCTGAATGTCGTCCGGCACCTTCGCCGGTCCGGTGATGGGAGTGCCCGCGCCCTTGAAGTCGTCCCCCAGCGTCAGCACCATCGCCTGGAGACCCTCGGCGTCCTTGGTGCCCTTCTTCATGGCGGAGCCGGGCAGGCCCATCATGGCGGCCAGGGCGCGGGCCTGGTCCGCCTGGTTCGGCGCGTACTCCAGCGTCGTCTTCGCGACCTTCGCCGGGGCGTTCGCCTTGTTCGTGGACTTGAGTACGCCCTGCTCGTTCTGCAGCCAGACCACCGTCTCCTGCGCGGCGCCGGGGACCTTGCCGCCGTTGTACACATCGACGCGTACGTCGGCGGCGGCCGCCTTGGAGCCCTTGAGGAGCGCGTCCTGCTTGCTCTTCGCGGCCTTCTTCTTGGACTTCACCTCGGTCAGTGAGGTGTCGTCGCGCATCATCGCGAACAGCGCGTCCGCCTTGGGCGGGTTCAGCACGACGGTGACCGGTGTCTTCTCGGCCGGGTTGTCGAGCACGGGCACCGTGGTGAACGTGATGTTCTTCGTGTTGACCTTGCTGAGCTCCTGGGCCAGCGAGGCCAGCTTCTTCCCCGTGCCGATGCCGGTGTCGACGGTGAGCGCGCTGGTCGCGGCGTCCGCCAGCTTGTACAGCTTGGTCGGGCTGGTCAGGGTGTCGTCCGACTGCATCTGCCGGATCATCGAGGCGATGAACTGCTGCTGGACCTTGATCCGGTCCAGGTCGCCGTGGTTGCCGAAGCTGTGCCGGGTCCGTACGAACGCCAGGGCGTCCTCGCCCTGGATCGTGTGCTCGCCCTCCGGCAGGTTCAGGTGCGAGTCCGGGTCCTTGACCGGCTTGGCCAGGCAGATCTTGACCCCGCCGACCGCGGTGGACAGCTCCTTCACCGCGTTGAAGTCGACCATCATGAAGTGGTCGACCTTTATGCCGGTGATCTTCCTGACCGTCTCCATGGTGCAGCCGGCGTTACGGCCCGACTGGCCGAGGCTCTCGTTGAAGCGGACGCCCCGGGTGCCGGGGACGACCTTCTCCGAGCCGTCCGGCTGTTTGACCTTGCAGTCCGGGATGTTGCTGATCAGGTCGCGGGGGATGCTCAGCGCCGTCGCGTTGGTGCGGTCCTCGGAGACGTGGAAGAGGATGTTGGTGTCGGCGTGGCCCACGCTGCCCTTGTCGCCGTAGCCCTCGTTGCCCTTGCCGGTGCGCTTGTCGGTACCGATGATCAGGATGTTGACCGGGGCGTTGTTGTCGAAGACGTTCTTGTTGCCGGCCGAGCCCACGTCGACCGTGCTCAGGTTGCCGTTGAAGTGCTGGTAGAGCGCGTACCCGCCCACCGACAGACCGACGAGCACGAACGCCATCGTGCCGCCCGTCCACAGCAGCACCTTCTTGCGGCGGGCCTTGGGGGCCTTGCGGCTGCGGCGCCCACCCGGAGCGGAACTCTCCTGGTCGCGCGGGCCGTTGGTCGAACGGCGGCCGCGCTGCCCCGGCACCTCGCGCCTGGGCCCCGGGTCCTGCTCGTCGCGGGCCGGGCCCCGGCGGCCCTCGCGGGAGGCACCTCTGCGCCCGCCGGCACTGTCACCGGCGGGCCCTCTGCTATTGGGGACACGCGCGCCGGAAGTACGGGAAGACTCTCCCGAATCCCCTCCGGAATGATTCAGTCGCAGTTCGTAATCACCGGTGTGCGGGTTGAGTACCCACTGGTCTGCGGGGTCGATTCCATCCGCCCGCCCACGGCTTTGCGCATCCACGGTTGCTTGAGTCCTCCGTCGGTGCCACGCGAGGCGCCTCCCCCGATCAGGCGCTCGATCTTTCGCTCCAGAAGTGCGCGGCCAGGAGGCCGGCAGCACCGGATCGCGTCACACTATCGGCCCAGTTCGACGTCGAGCGACGTGCGTGACAAATTCCACGGTCCTTACAACTGGTCATACTGCTCATTACACGCCGATCACCGGCTTCTGCTTGGGAATTGCTTTACTGCTTACACAGGTCCGCCGCCGCGTTGTTGCCCGAATAGGTCGGTGTGGGAGTGGGGCCGGAAGCGTCCGGCGCATCGGTCTCGGCATTGTTTTTCCCATTGTTCTTCTCGTCGTCATGCTTGAGCCGGTCCGCCGGGACCACGGCGACCGGATCGTCCTGCCGCAGCCGCTTGAAGAGCCGGTCCGCATCGGGCTGCACGAGTTCGTCCCGGTTCCGGTTGGCGGCGTACGGCTGCCGGGGCACCGTCAGGAACTGCACCTTGTCGGTCGGCACGTTGCGCATGCCGCGCACCAGCTCGTACAGGTCCTTGAGGCTGTCCAGCCCCGGATCGGTGGTCAGCGCCTTGGTGGCCGCGTCCAGCACCGGGTAGAGCCGGGTCGGATTGAGCAGGACGCCGTCGCTCTGCACCTTGTTCACCAGCGCCCCCAGGAACTGCTGCTGGCGGTCCATCCGTTCGGTGTCACTGCCGTTGCCGATCGACTTGCGGGCCCGTACGTAACCCAGTGCCTGCTCGCCGTCGAGCGTCTGGCGTCCGGAGGGGAGCTTCAGATGGGCGTCGGCGTCGTCGACCGGCTTCTTCAGGCAGACCTCGACCCCGTCCACGGCGTCGACCATGTCCTTGAAACCGTTGAAGTCGACGACCATGTGGTGGTCGATCCGGATGCCGGTCATCTTCTCGACCGTACGGATCGTGCAGGCGGTGCCACCGAACTCGAAGGCCCAGTTGAACTGGGCGAATTGCTTCTTCGTGGTCGTACCGTCCGATTTGTGGCAGACCGGGATCCATGTCATCAGATCGCGCGGCAGGGACATCGCGGTGGCGCTCTTCCGGTCCGCGGCGAGGTGCAGCAGGATCGTGGTGTCCGAGCGCTGGCTGCCACCGTCGTCACGGCCGTACTTGCGGTTGTCACCGGCCCGGCTGTCCGAGCCGATGAGCAGGATGTTCTCCGCGTCGCGCACCACGGAGGCGGGCCGCTCCCGCTCGTACACCTTGAGTTCGGCGGCCGCGGAGGTGTCGGTCCTGATGTTGCCGTCGAGCTTCTTGTACAGCCACCAGCCGACGCCCGCCGCCACCAGGACGACGAACGAGGCGCCGAGCGCGGTCCAGCGCAGCCAGCGGTGCCGGTGGCCGGCCGCGGACAGCGGGGTGGCGCCGGATGCCGGGGTGGCACCGGGTCCGTCCCCGGGTGTTGGGGTGGTGCCGGATGCGTCCCGGGGTGCCGGGGCGGTGCCGGATGCGTCCCCGGGTGCCGGGGACGCATCGGATCCGTTCCCGGAACGCGGCCCGGTCCCGCCCGCCGCCGATTCGTCGGATTCGTCCGGCGGGCCGGCGCTTTCGCTCACGTCTGCGTCCATCCTTCACGTTCGGCGGCGCGTCGGGCCGCCGGTCGCAGAAGTAGACGGCTGAACCTCACGCTTGGTTGTGTCTCCGGTGGTCCGTAACGCCGATCATGTACCGGAGTTGACGCGAAGCCCCGAGGACTCGGCCCGTCTTGGGCCGGACGAGTGGTCCTCAGGGTGCTTGTCATACCGCGCTGTTGGTGACCCGTTCACTTTCGACGCGCTTCGACAGCCCTTCCTCGTCCAGCTTGTCCAGGTGCCGGCACAGGACCACGGACCCACCGGCGGCCAGCGGTGCGAACAGCCCCGCGCTCAGCCCCTCCCAGGTGTCGTACGAACGCCCCGTGAGCAGCCGCGATCCGGCGGCCAGGCCGAGCGCGTCCGCATCCTCGCCGGCCCGCGCCACCAGCTGCGCGGACGTCAGCTCCACCCCGCCCACCGCCAGCGCGGGGGCGTCCGGGTCCACCGGCGCGAACGGCGCGAACCGGTCGCCCTGGCCCGGCACCTCCACCGCGTAGTCCGCGAAGCCCTCCGGTGCCTGCGGGAACCTGCCGCCCAGCGGGCGCAGCGCCAGGGCGACCCGCTCGCCGCGGCAGGCCCGGGCGGTCTCCAGGGTGTCCGGGCCACTGACGACGAGGTCGGCGCCGGCCGGGTCGCCCTGCACGTCGGCGACCACGCCGACCGAGGAGCAGGCGAGCAGCCAGACCGCGGACTGCCAGTGCGCGGGCAGCAGCAGCGCCAGCCGGTCGCCGGGCTCGGCGGCGAGATCGCCCTGGAGGAGATTGGCGGTCTTGGCCACCCAATTGGCGAAGGTGGCCACCGACAGTTCGACGCGTTCTCCGGTGGCGTCGTCGTAGAAGGTGACCAAGGGGCGGGCCGGGTCCGCGGCGAGTGCGGAACGCAGCAGGTCGGCGGGGGTTCGGTCGGTGGCGTTCATCCGCGCAAGATTACGCGGCGGCGGCGGGCCCGACAGGAGCGAAGGGCGTCCGCCGCACCGGTTCGGCAGACGGGCCGTCAATTGCGTGGATACATCCGGGTGGCCGGAGTTGCTGGATTATGACCAGGATTATTCGCATGCGTGCCTTCATTGCATCCTCGATCGGTGTCACCTGCGCGGCCGTACTGGCACTGCCGCTGGCCGTGCCCGCGGGCGCCGCCCCCGACACCCGCACCGTCCCCGCCGAGTCCGCCGGGCCCGTCGACGTACCGGGCTCGACGCAGTCCCTGCCGATGCGGACCCTGTCGGCACCGTCCGGCCGGTCCACCGGCGAACCCACCCGCGCGGCCGCCCCCGAACAGGGGCTGACCGAACGCGAGACCCATCCCTTCTCCCTGGTCGGCGTCGTCTGGGACGACCCGGACGCCGAACTCCACGGCACCGTCCAGGTCCGCACCCGCGCGACCGGAACCGGCGCCTGGTCGGACTGGCAGGACCTGGAGACGCACAACGCCGAGCACTCCGCCGACCCCGGCACCGCCGAGCGCGACTCCGGAGCGGTACGGGGCTCCACCGCCCCGCTCTGGGTGGGCGACTCGGACGCCGTCGCGGTCCGGGTACGCCCCGAGGCCCCCGACCCGCAGGACCGGACCGGCTACGCCGTACCGCTGCCCGCCGGGCTGCGCCTCGAACTCGTCGACCCCGGCAAGGACCCGCAACAGCTCCCCGCGACGGACACCGGTACGGCCGCCGCGGCGGCCGGCGCGGTGTCCGCGGTGGGCGCCCAGGGGCAGACCGCCACCACCTCCGACGGACGCACCACGGCCCTCGCCCCGAGCGTGCTCCCCGCCCTCGGCAAGGCGCGGTCCGAGGCACAGGGCGAGGCGGAGGCCGGCCTCGCACCCGGCTCCCGGCCGTACATCGGTCCCCGTCCGAGCATCGTCACCCGAAAGGGCTGGGGCGCCGACGAGAAGCTCAGGGAGCGCAAGTTCGTCTACACCAGCAAGGTCAAGGCCGCCTTCATCCACCACAGCGCCACGGGCAACAACTACAAGTGCTCCCAGGCGCCCTCGGTCCTGCGCGGCATCTACCGCTACCACGTCAAGAGCAGCGGCTGGCGCGACATCGGCTACAACTTCGCCGTCGACAAGTGCGGAAACATCTACGAAGGACGGGCCGGAGGCGTCACCAGGGCCGTCCTGGGAGCACACACCCTCGGCTTCAACAGCGACAGCATGGGCATCGCGGTCCTCGGCACCTTCACCAAGTCGAACCCGCCCGCCGCCGCGGTGAACGCCGTCGCGAAGCTCACCGCCTGGAAGCTCGGCCTGTTCGGCGCCAACCCGCGCGGCAAGGTCACCCTCGTCTCGGGCGGCAGCAACAAGTACAAGAAGGGCAGGAAGGTCAAACTCAACGTCATCTCCGGCCACCGGGACGGCTTCGCAACCGAATGCCCCGGAGCGCGTCTCTACAAGAAGCTCGGCTCGGCCCGGACCAGCTCCGCCAAGCTCCAGGGCCGCTGAACGACGAAGTCTGCTGCGGGCCGCTGACCGGGGACGACCGAACCGGTCTGCATACACTGGCCAGCCGAAACCAGGCCAGGCCCCAGCAGGAAGCAGAGTCAGTGCTGTGACAGAGGCAAAAGAAGCGATCCTCCTGGTCGGCGGGAAGGGAACCCGGCTGCGCCCGCTCACGGTGCACACGCCCAAGCCCATGGTTCCGGCAGCGGGCGTTCCGTTCCTCACCCACCAGCTGGCGCGCGCCCGGGCCGCCGGGGTCGAGCACATCGTGCTCGCGACGTCGTACCTGGCAGAGGTCTTCGAACCGTACTTCGGCGACGGCTCGTCGCTCGGCCTGCACATCGAGTACGTCACCGAACACGAGCCGCTCGGCACCGGCGGGGCGATTCGCAATGTCGCGTCCCGGCTGACCTCGGGCCCGGACGACCCGGTGCTCATCTTCAACGGCGACATCCTCACCGGCCTGGACATCCGGGCCCTGGTGGCCTCGCACGCCGAATCCGGCGCGGACGTCTCCCTCCACCTCACCCGCGTAGAGGACCCGCGCGCCTTCGGGCTCGTCCCCACGGACGGCAGCGGCAGGGTCACCGCGTTCCTGGAGAAGCCCCAGACGCCCGAGGAGATCGTCACCGACCAGATCAACGCCGGGGCGTACATCTTCCGCCGCTCGGTCATCGACACCATCCCGGCCGGCCGGCCGGTCTCCGTCGAACGCGAGACCTTCCCCGGACTGCTCGCCGCCGGAGCGCACCTCCAGGGCATGGTCGACTCCACGTACTGGCTGGACCTCGGCACCCCGCAGGCCTTCGTACGCGGCTCCGCCGATCTGGTCCTGGGCCGTGCCCCGTCCCCGGCCGTGCCCGGCCGGTGCGGCGAGCGGCTCGTGCTGCCGACCGCCTCCGTCTCCGACGACGCCAAACTCAGCGGCGGAACGGTGGTGGCGGAGGGCGCCCTGATCGGTGAGGGGGCCCGGATCGACGGCTCCGTGATACTCGCCGGCGCGGTCGTCGAGCCCGCCGCCGTGATCAAGGACTCGCTGGTCGGAGCAGGGGCCCGGATCGGCAGCCGTACGGTGCTCACGGGTGCGGTCATCGGGGACGGGGCCCGGGTCGGCGCCGACAACGAACTGCGCGACGGCATCCGCGTCTGGTGCGGGGCGGTCCTCCCGGACGCGGCGGTCCGCTTCTCCTCCGACGAGTAGCCGAGGAACATTCCACGCGGATCGTGGAAGTGGGCGGCCGGGGAACAGTCCATGCGGACCGTGGAAGTGGGCGGGCCGGGGGAGTGGCCCATGCGGATCGTGGAAGTGGGCGGGCGCCGGGGAGTGGCCCACGCGGATCGTGGAAGCGGGCGGGCCGACGAGCAGCGGGACACCGGTCGCAGCGCTTACCCTCGACAGGCACCCCGACGACCGAGGACCTCACCGTGGCAGGACGATTCGCCCCCCGCAGCGCCCCTCGCGCGGCCGTCCCGCACCAGGCGGCGGCTCCGGCTGCGGACGCGCTGACCCGTGAGTGGACCCCGCCCGGCCCCTTCGATCTGCGCCTGGTCGTCGGCCCGCTGCGCCGCGGCCCCGCCGACCCCACCTTCCGGATGACCGGGGACGGCACGGCCTGGCGGACCAGCCGCACGCCCGCGGGCCCCGGCACCCTCCGCCTCACCGCCCGGGGCGGCCGGATCGAGGCGACGGCCTGGGGCCCCGGCGCACCGTGGCTGCTGGACCGGCTCCCGACACTGCTCGGCGCGACGGACGACCCGGACGCCTTCCGCCCGCGCCACCGCCTGCTCGCCCTGACCCGGCACCACCGCCCCGGACTGCGGCTGCTGCGCACCGGCCTGGTCATGGAGTCCCTGATCCCGTCGATCCTGGAACAGAAGGTCACCACCGACGAGGCCTACCGCGCCTGGCGGCTCCTGGTCCGGAAGCACGGCGCCCCGGCACCCGGCCCCACGGACCACGCCGCGTTCACCGCGCTGGGCCTGCACGTCATGCCGGACGCCCGCACCTGGTCCCTGATCCCGTCCTGGGAATGGCACCGCGCGGGCGTCGACGCCAAACGCTCGGGCACGATCCTGCGCGCGGTACGTGTGGCCCGCCGCATGGAGGAGGCGGCGGCCATGGAACTGCCGCAGGCCATGGCCCGCCTGGAGCTGATTCCCGGCATCGGCCCCTGGACCTCCGCCGAGACGCTCCAGCGTTCGAACGGTGCCGCGGACGCGGTCACGGTCGGCGATCTCCACCTCCCCGGCATCGTCGGCCACGCCCTGGCGGGCAACAGGGACGCCGACGACGAGGAGATGCTGGCGCTGCTGGCCCCCTACGAGGGCCAGCGCCACCGGGCGACCCGCCTCATCCTGCTGTCGGGCCACACCCCGGCCCGCCGGGCCCCGCGCATGACCCCCGGCGACATCGCCCGCCTGTAGGGCCCCACCGGACGGCACACCGAGGGCCGGACGGCACAACCGCGCGCGGAACCCGGGGCGACCCACGGAGACCCGGCCCCCCACACGGAAGTCCGGCCCCCGACCCCGGCCTTCACCTCCCGACCTCCGATTCCCGCCTCAGCGCACCTCGATGAAGCCCTCGGCGTCCCGTCCCGTCCGCGCCGCGGGCTCGACCGCCGCGCGCCCCACCGCCACCGCACCCAGCGGATCCCATGTCCCCGGCAGGTCCAGCACCTCCCGCACCACATCGCGGCAGAACATCGTCGAGGACACCCACGCCGAGCCGAGCTGCTCGCCCGCCAGCGCCACCAGGAAGTTCTGGACGCCGGCTCCGGCGGCGACCACGAACATCTCGCGCTCCGCGGTGTCCCGCCGCTCGTCCCCGTACGTGTGGGAGCCGTCCATCACCAGACACGGCACCACCAGATACGGCGCCCGGCGCAGCACATCGCCCCGCCGCACCCGCTTGTCGATCGACTCCTGGCTCTTTCCGTCCCGGCGCAGATCCGCGATCCACGCGTCCCGCATCGCATCGAGCAGCCGGGTCCGCGACTCCTCGGACTCCAGCAGGACGAACCGCCACGGCGTCGTGTGATGGGGCGCGGGCGCCGTCACCGCCGCGGCCACGGCCCGCCGCACCGCCCCCGGGTCCACCAGTTCGTCGGTGAACTCGCGGACCGTACGCCGCAGCGTCACCGCTTCCCGTACCGCCTCCGACGTACCGAGCCGGAACATGTCGTCGGCCGCGACCCGCACCATCGCGCGGGCACCCTCGGCGCCTGCGGCGTCCAGCACATGGCCGAGCCCCCGCACGACCGCGACCGGCAGTCCCGCCACCTTGCCCTTGACCAGATCACCGGCCGAGGCCAGCTCGTCGGCGGTGGCGACCACGGTGGCGCTCAGCGGATTGCCGTACGAGTCGGTGCCGCCGCGCAGATCGTCCAGCACCCGGATCCCGGCCGCCCCGATCGCCACATCGGTCAGCCCGTTGCGCCACGGGCGCCCGAAGGTGTCCGTGACGACGACCCCGACCTCGACGCCGAGCGTGTCCCGCAGCCCGTCGCGGATCGCCCGCGCCGAGGCGTCGGAGTCCTCGGGCAGCAACAGCACCGTCCCGGCGGGGGTGTTGGAGGCGTCGACCCCGGCCGCGGCCAGGACCAGACCCTGCCGGTTCTCGACGATCCGCAGGGGGCCGCGGCGCGCCACCACCCGTACCGTCTCGGCGTCTATCGCCGCCTCGCGGTCGGTGGCCTCGACGATCCGGCCCTCCGCCTTGGAGACGATCTTCGAGGTGATCAGCAGGACATCACCGTCGACCAGCCCCGGCCCGGTGGCGGCGATCAGCTTCGCCAGGTCGTCCCCGGGCCGCACCTCGGGCATCCCGGGCAGCGCCCAGACCCGGTACGAGGGTGCCTCGCCGGCGCTCACGCCCGCACCTCCCCGGCCAGCGCCAGGGCCTGCCGGGCCATCTCGGCCGTCGCGTCGACATCGGTCATCATCAGCGGCACGGCCCGGCAGCGGATGCCCGCGGCCTCCACCTCGCCGACCGCCCCGGCGTCCACCGTGTCGACGAGCCATCCGTCGAGCAGCCCGGAGCCGTAGTGCGTGGCCACGGCCGCGGCCGTCGACTCGACGCCCACCGCGGCGAGCACCTTGTCCGCCATGCCGCGCACGGGCGCGTCACCGACGATGGGGGAGAGGCCGACGACCGGCACCCCGGCCTCCGCGATGGCCTCCCGGATCCCCGGCACGGCGAGGATCGTCCCCACCGACACGACGGGGTTGGACGGCGGGAAGAGGATCACGTCCGCCTCGGCGACGGCCTCCAGCACCCCCGGAGCCGGCTTGGCCTGCTCGGCGCCGACCGGCACGATCGCCTGTGCCTCGACCGAGGCACGCAGCTTCACCCAGTACTCCTGGAAGTGGATCGCCCGGCGCTCGCCGTCCATGTCGACGGCGACATGCGTCTCGACGCGGTCGTCGGACATCGGCAGCAGCCGGACCCCCGGCTTCCAGCGCGCGCAGAGCGCCTCGGTGACCGCGCTGAGCGGATAGCCCGCGCCCAGCATCTGCGTGCGGACGATGTGAGTCGCGAAGTCGCGGTCGCCGAGCCCGAACCACTCCGGCCCCACGCCGTACGCCGCGAGCTCCTCCTTGACGTGGAAGCTCTCGTCCGTACGCCCCCAGCCCTGCTCCTCGTTGATGCCACCGCCGAGGGTGTACATCACGGTGTCGAGGTCGGGGCAGACCTTCAGCCCGAACAGATGGATGTCGTCACCGGTGTTGCCGATCACCGTGATGTCCGCGTCGGGCGCGGCCTGCTTGAGGCCACGCAGAAAACGAGCACCACCGATACCGCCGGCCAGAACCACAATGCGCATGCACAGCAGTTTGTCAGGCGGGTACGACATCCACGGCCGCCGGGGCGCACTGCGCCGCGTGCATCGGCATCTCGGTCAGTCCCGGGTAGTAGATGTGCAGGCTGACCGCGGGTTCGAGGGAGTCGTTGACCACTTCGTGCACATAGCCGGGCGCGAAGACCCGCTGCGCGCCGGAGCGCAGGCCCCGGGTGGCGCGCTCGGTGCGCTCGGTCAGCCGGCCTTCCAGGACGGTCAGCACGCCGGAGGACGGGCCGTGGTCGTGGAGCCCGCTGCCCTGGCCGGGCACCCAGCTCAGCAGCCAGACCTCATATCCGGGTCCGGTGCGCAGCCGGTGGTACCAGCGGGTGGTGGTGTCGTACCGGACGAGCGGCCCCCACTGCGCGCGGTCGGCGGCGATGGTGCGGGCGAGCCCGACGAACTCGGAGACGGTGGCGGGGTGCTCGCGGGCGGGCTGGAGGAGGTGCTGGACTTCGAGGATGTCGCCGGCGATCTGGAGGTCGCTGTTGCTGTTCATGGATGAGGTGGTTCCTCGGCATGGGAGGTGCGTGTGCGGGGTGTCACGGAGACCGGAGAGCCTCGGCCGCGCGGAGGAAAAAAGCAGGGCGGAAAACCTGCGGGAAACGCTGCGGAGAGGTCCTGCGAGAGGAGCTGGATCAGAGCCGGCGCCCTGGGGGCATCAACAGCTGTGACAGCTGGAACAGCAACAGCGGGCCTGGACAGCGGTGCGGAACCCACGGACGTGGGTGGCGTACATCGCGGCAGTCGCTGGCATGCGTTTAAGGAGACCGGCTCGATCCTCCGCTGTCAACCCGGTGCCCGTTTTGGTGGCAATGTTTCACCTCATCCGGTCAGCGAGGGTGAAGAAAGGTTTATGCAGCCGCCGCGCCGGAGATGTGGCGCATCAATCGCGCCCTCAAACGCCGTTGGAGCGTCGTGACCCGAATGTGATCTTGGTCGCTTCAGTGATCGAATCGAAACATCGGGGCGATCCCGGTCGTCTCACTCGGTGAGAAACGGGGGCAAGGTGAGACCCGAGGCATATGTCAGGTTTTTGGTGATTTGCACACTTTCCGCATACGCTTGGTTCCGCAGGGTGAATACCGGGGCCGATAGCAGATCCTCGCTTGACTGGCCTGGAGCTACACACTTGTAATTTCACTCGTGTCGTTCGGCCGCAATCAGTAACGGCCGCATCACGGGACGCAAGAGACAGACGAGGGGCGCACATGACCGAGCTGTTCCAGCAACTGCTGGTCGAGGACGCGGACGAGGAACTCGGCTGGCAGGAGCGCGCACTGTGCGCCCAGACCGATCCCGAGTCCTTCTTCCCCGAGAAGGGCGGATCCACCCGCGAGGCCAAGAAGGTCTGTCTCGCCTGTGAGGTCCGGTCCGAATGCCTTGAATATGCCCTTTCCAACGACGAGCGCTTCGGCATCTGGGGCGGCCTCTCGGAGCGTGAACGGCGCCGGCTGAAGAAGGCCGCCATCTGAAGCGGCCCGCCGTCCGAAGTGGTCCGCCGTTCGAAGCGGGCCGCAGTCCGGAGCAGACCGCAGTCCGAAGCGGGCCGTCCGAGGCGGGCCGTCCGAATGAGGGCCACCGCCCCGCCGCGGAACACCGCGACCGCGGAACGCCTCCCCGCAGCAACATCCGGAACATCCCGAGCATCCGGAGATCCCGGAACCCCCGGACCGTCCGGCCCTCCTGACAACCGAACAACCGGACCACGACCGACCACGAGCGACCACGGCCCGCCGCCTGCACCCGGCCCGCAGACGACGGGCCGTCGCCGTGCCCGCCGCGGCTCCACCCCCGCCCGGCCACCGCCCCGTTCGAGCGCTCGGCGCCATCGCGGTTATCCGTACCGTTAGTGTGGGGCCCCGTCCGAGACGCGCCAACGCCCCGACGGGGCGCGCGCGTACACCGATGCAGCCCCCGGGGTGACGCCCCCCGGACCCGGCCGGAGGGCCCGTACCTCGATGTCCGTGCACAGCCAATCGGCGGCGCCGTACGCGGCCGCCGCCACCCCAGAGTTCCCCCGGCACGTCGTCACCGCCGTGCTCGTCACCCATGACGGCGCACGCTGGCTGCCCGACGCGCTCGCCGGGCTGCTCGGGCAGGAACGCCCCGTACAGAACATGGTCGCCGCCGACACCGGCAGCGCCGACGACTCCGCGCGACTGGTCACCGAGGCGCTCGGCGCCGAACGGGTCCTGCACCTCGCGCGCCGTACGAGCTTCGGCACCGCAGTCGACGAGGCGACCCGCACGGCCGGCGTCCTCACCCCCGAGGAGCTGCCGTACCTGAAGCGCCCCAGCAGCTGGGACCCCGTCAGCAGGAGCTGGCGCGACGACGCCTACGACCTGCCCGAACTGCCGCACGGCGAACCGGTGCAGTGGCTCTGGCTGCTCCACGACGACTGCGCACCCGAACCCGACGCGCTCGCCGAACTGCTGCGCGTCGTCGACGCCGACCCGCACGCCGCCATCGTCGGCCCCAAGCTCCGCGGCTGGTACGACCGCAAGCAGCTGCTCGAAGTCGGCGTCTCCATCGCCAACAGCGGACGCCGCTGGACCGGACTCGACCGGCGCGAACAGGACCAGGGCCAGCACGACCAGGTCCGTACCGTGCTCTCCGTCTCCACCGCCGGCATGCTGATCCGCCGTGACGTCTGGGAGGAGCTCGGCGGGTTCGACCGCAGGCTCCCCCTGATGCGTGACGACGTCGACCTGTGCTGGCGAGCGCACACCGCGGGACACCGGGTCCTCGTCGCCCCCGACGCCGTTCTCAGGCACGCCGAGGCATCCGCCCGCGAGCGCCGCCCCATCGACTGCGCGGGGCGCTCCGCCCGCCCGTCGCCCGACCGCCACCCCTCATCGACGCGCTTCGCGCGACGCGGCGCTTCCCCGCACCGCGTCGACAAGGCCGGCGCCGTCTACACGATGCTGGTCAACGCCCGCGCCAAGGCGCTGCCCTGGGTGATGCTCCGGCTGGTCGTCGGCACCCTGCTGCGCACCCTCGCCTATCTCGTCGGCAAGGTGCCCGGCCAGGCACTCGACGAGGTCGCCGGATTCTTCGGCACCCTGCTGCGGCCCGGCCGGATCCTCTCGGCCCGGCGCAGCCGCGGCAAGGGCGTGGTGGACCAGACCGAACTGCGCGGACTCTTCCCGCCGCCCGGCGCCACCGTCCGCGCCACCGTGGACCAGGTCGCCGGGAACTTCGGCAGCTCCGACGCCGACTCCGGCGGCTCCCGGCACGGTGCCGTGGAGTCCGGCCCCGGCGGCGACGACGCCGACTTCCTGGAGATCGAGCAGTTCGCACGGCTCAAGCGGATCGGCCGCAAGCCGGGCCCGGTGCTCTTCGCCGTGCTGCTCCTCGTCTCGCTCGTCGCCTGCCGCGGCCTCCTCGGCGGCGGGGCGCTGGCCGGCGGCGCGCTGCTGCCCGCACCCGCCGACGTCTCCGACCTGTGGAGCAAGTACGCGGACGGCTGGCACACGGTCGGCACCGGCGGCACGCAGATGGCGCCGCCCTACCTCGCCGTGCTCTCGGCACTGTCCGCGCTCTTCCTCGGCTCGACCGGCTTCGCGCTCACGCTCCTGCTGGTCTGCTCGGTCCCGCTCGCCGGACTCACCGCCTACTTCGTCTCCCGGCCGCTGCTGGAATCGAGGCTGCTGCGGGCCTGGGCGAGCGTCGCGTACGCCTTCCTCCCCGCCGCGACCGGCGCCCTGGCCACCGGCCGCCTCGGCACCGCCGTACTGGCCGTGCTGCTCCCGCTGATCGCCCGCGCCGCGGTCTCCGCGCACGGCATGCGCGCCGCCGGTGACGCCCGCGGCAGCTGGCGCGCCACCTGGGCGTACACCCTGCTCCTCACCTTCGCGATGGCGTTCACCCCGATCGTGTGGCCGCTCGCCGTGGTCCTCGGCATCGGCGTGCTGGCCCTGCGCCGCGACGACATCGCCGCGTACGGGCTCCGCTTCCTCGCCGCGATCGGCACCCCGCTGCTCGTCCTCGCGCCCTGGTCGCTCTCGCTCCTCACCAGCCCGTCCGGCTTCCTGAAGGAGGCGGGCCTGGACATGGGTACGGGCACGGCCTCCGCGCTGGACCTGCTCGGCATCAGCCCCGGCGGCGCCAAGGCCGCGGGCGGGGTGCTGCTGCTCGGCATCGTGCTGGCCGCGCTGGCCGCGCTGCTGCGCGGGGAACGGCAGTTCGCGGTACGCACCGCGTGGGCGGTCGCGCTCGTGGCACTGTTCTTCGCCGCGCTCGCCAACGGCTCTGGCTGGGCCGGTCCGGCCACCCTCGTCTACGGCATCGCGCTGATCGCCGCCGCGCTGGTGGGCGCGGACGGTGCCCGGATCCGCGTCGCCGAGCTCAGCTTCGGCTGGCGGCAGCCGGTCGCCGCGCTGATCGCACTCGCCGCGGGCCTCGCCCCGGCGCTGGCCGCCGTGAGCTGGATGATCGGTGGCGCGGCGGGCCCGCTGGAGCGCCGGGACCCGGTGCAGGTGCCCGCGTTCGTGGCGGAGGAGAGCACCACCCGCGACCAGCCCCGCACCCTGGTCCTCGGCGGCACCTCGCCGGCCGCCGTCTCGTACAGCCTGGTACGCGGCTCCGGCGCGCGGCTCGGCGACGCCGAACTGACCGAGGCGGGCGGCAGCAACAGCCACCTCGACAAGGTCGTCGCCAACCTGGTCGCGGGCTCCGGAGCCGACCAGGGCAGTCAGCTCAGCGGCTTCGCGATCCGTTACGTACTGGTCCGCGACGGCGCCCCGAAGCAGATGAGCCGGGTCCTCGACGCGACCCCGGGGCTCAGCCGGCTGAGCCAGCTCGACGGCAGCGCGCTGTGGCGGGTCGACCGCCAGGTCGCCCGGGTCATGATCATGCCGTCCGGCACCGACGGGGAACCGCTGCCCGTCGGTTCCCTCCCGGTCGAGGCGCACACCGAGGTCCCGGCGGGCGGCTCCGGCCGCGTGCTGCGGATCGCGGACGCCGCCGACCCCGGCTGGCAGGCCACGCTCGACGGCCGGCCGCTGACCCGCAAGACCGTCGACGGCTGGGCCCAGGGCTTCGAACTCCCCGCCGAGGGCGGCACGCTGGACCTCACGTACGACACCCCGTTCACCCACACCGCCTGGATCTGGGCGCAGTCGGCGCTGGCCGTCGTCCTGCTGGTCCTCGCGCTGCCCGGCCGGCGCCGGGAGATCGACGACGACCTTCCCGAGGAGACCGTGCCGGTCCCCGTCGAGCCGGTCGCCGGCGAGGGCCGCCGGGCCCGCAGGCTGCGCGCGGCCGCCCAGGCTGAGGCAGAGGCGGGCGCGGAGGCCGAACAGGCGGAGGAGGCACCGGAGGCGCAGGGGCAGTACATCCCGTCGCAGCAGACGGAGGAGTACGACCCCAGCCGGCAGATCCCGGACCAGCAGATCCCGGACCGGCAGATCCCGGACCGGCAGATCCCGGACCAGCAGACCCCGGATCAGCAGATCCCCGAGCAACAGCCGCACCCGACCGACGACGGCCCGGCCGCCTACGCCCCGCAGACCGACGACGGCCAGTACGCGGCGGTACCGCAGCAGCAGTACGGCGACTGGGACGCGCAGCAGTTCCAGGGCACCGGCTACCAGCAGTATCAGGACGGCCAGTACCAGGACGGCCAGTACGGCGCGCAGCAGAACCACCTCGCCGCCGACCCGTACCAGCAGAACGCCTACGACCCGTACGGCTACGCCCAGCAGCAGTACGACCCCCAGGCCCACGCGCAGGCGCAGGCGCCGTACGACCCCCAGGCCCAGGCCCAGGCCCACGCGCAGGCGCCGTACGACCCCCAGGCCCAGTACGGGCAGCAGGCCCAGTACGACCCGCAGAACCCCGACGAGAACCCTGCCCCGGGCCAGAACCCGTGGCCGACCGGTAACGCATCGCGAGGCGAGTCCGAGTGAAGTCCTCCAGCCTGTCCCTCATCGCGGGCGCCGTCGCCCTTGCCGCAGTCACCGGATTCGCCGCGCTCAACGCGCCCGGTGACACGGCCACGGCGGAGGCGAAGACCGCCGCACGGCTGCCGGTGGAACGGTCCAGCCTGCTCTGCCCTGCCCCGGGCCTCTCGGAACTCGCGGAGACGACCTACACCTCCTTCACCCCGGCGGGTGGTGGCAGCGGCGGCGAGGCCGGTACGGCCGAACTGCAGAAGGCCACCGCCACCACGGCCGACGGCGAGAAGAAGGACGACAAGGACGACAAGGGCAAGAAGAAGGACGACAAGGACGTGAAGAAGGCGGATCCCGGAAAGCCGGTCGTCTCGCTCAAGGAGCCCGGCAAACCGGTCGTCGCCGAGGAGTCCGGCGCCGACACCCCCGCCCTGGTCGGCACCGCCACCGGCCGGCTGGCCCCCGGCTGGACCACCCAGCAGACCACCATGGTCGAGGCCGGCAACGCGCGCGGCCTGCTCGGCGTCAGCTGCACCGGCCCCGACACCGACTTCTGGTTCCCGGCCGCGAGCACATCGAAGTCCCGCGAGGACTACGTACAGCTGACCAACCCGGACGACACCGCGGCCGTCGCCGACATCGAGCTGTACGGACCCGACGGTTCGCTCAAGTCGGACGTCGGCGAGGGCATCACGGTGCCGGCCCGGTCCGGCGTCCCGGTCCTGATCTCCACGCTCACCAGCGAGGTCACCGAGGACGTGACCGTCCACGTCACCACCCGTACCGGCCGCGTCGGCGCGGTCATCAGGACCGCGGACGAGAAGACCGGCAGCGACTGGCTGACCGCCTCCACCACCCCGACGGGCACCCTGGTGCTCCCCGGCATCCCCGCGGACGCCACCTCGGTCCGTCTCGTGGCGTTCGCACCGGGCGACGCCGACGCCGACCTGACGGTGAAACTCATGGGCAAGACCGGCTCGTTCTCGCCGGTCGGACAGGACCAGCTCCACGTCAAGTCCCGGATGACCGCGGGCGTCGACCTGAAGGCCATCACCAAGGGCGAGGCCGGTTCCCTGCTGCTGACCCCGGCCAAGGGCAAGAAGGACACCCCGGTGGTCGCCGCACTGCGCGTGGTCCGCGGCACCGGCGACAAGCAGGAGGTCGGCTACATCCCGGCGACCGGCCCGGTGGGCGCGCGGGCGACCGTGGCCGACAACCGGGACAAGGGCTCGATCCTCTCGCTCGCCGCGCCGGGGGCCACCGCCACGGTGAAGGTCACCGCGTCGGCGGGCAGCGGGGGCGGCGAACAGACCGTCAAGAAGTACACGGTCAAGGGTGGTACGACACTGGCGGTCACCCCGCCCGTGCCGTCCGGGCTCAAGGGCGGCTACGCCCTGACGGTCGAGACGGAGTCGGGCGGCCCGGTCCACGCCTCGCGCATGCTCACCGTCACGCAGGGCGGCATCCAGATGTTCACCGTGCAGACCCTGTCGGACGACAACGGAACGGTCGAGGTGCCCGCAGCCGAACAGGACCTGTCGGTCCTGGACGACTGAGCGGTCCGAGAGGCCACGGAACGGGCGGGACCGGAGCACCGGCCCCGCCCGTACGTCTGCGTCCCGCCGCCGCTACTCCTGCCCGTACCGGGGGTCCACGGACTCCGGAGCGAGCCCGAGCAGCTCCGCGACCTGCTCCACCACGACCTCGTGCACCAGCAGGGCGCGCTCGTCGCGGTTCTTGGTACGGATCTCGACCGGCCGCCGGTAGACCACGATCTGCGCGGGCCGGCCCTTCTCCGCCGGGACCGCCCGCCCCAGCGGAACGGTCTCCTCCTGCGTACCCGGCACATCGAGGACCACGAAGTCGACATCGGTCAGCTGCGGCCAGCGCCGCTCCAGCCGCTCCACCGAGTCCTGCACGAGATCACGGAAGTTCTCCGCCCGGCTGGCCGACAGCGGCACCTGGGGCGGGGCGACGGGCCCCCGCATGCCGCGGCCATGACGGTCACGACGGCGTGGGCGCGGCTCGGACGGGTGCGGCGGTACGGGGCTGTCCATCACTGACGCAGGGTAACCCCCGGCAGGGCGGACGGACCGCCGCTCCCCGACAAGGCATCGGCATGTCCAATCCTGAACAATCCGGCCAGCCGGGGGCACGTTTCAGGCCCCGCTCCTGACCGTTGATCTCCTGCTGTATGACAGCTTTTGTGCCGAGCGGTGACCGGAATCATTGCCGGTACGACCGGGTTTTCTCCGTCCTCCCGCAGGTCAGGCGGAGTGTCCGGAACACGCTCGTACCGGCGGACACAAGGCGACACGGTGGGGTGAGCCGGGGGATAGTCGTCGCAGCCCGCTCAAGAGTGCGGTACCGTCCAACATCGTGAGCCCTGTACGTCGCTGTTCGCGCACCGCGTGCGGCCGCCCTGCCGTCGCGACACTGACGTACGTCTATGCCGACTCGACTGCGGTCCTCGGCCCGCTCGCCACCTACGCCGAGCCCCACTGCTACGACCTCTGTGCCGAGCACAGTGAGCGGCTGACGGCCCCACGCGGCTGGGAGGTCGTACGGCTCTCCGACCCCTCTGCCCCCACCCGTCCCAGCGGTGACGATCTCGAAGCGCTCGCCAACGCCGTACGGGAAGCGGCGCGGCCGCAGGACCGCGGCACGGACGGCCGGGGCAGCGGTCCGCACGCGGCCGACCCGATGGAGGTCGCCCGCCGCGGCCATCTGCGGGTGCTGCGCTCACCGGACTCCTGAGCTCCGCGTACGCCCCCGCCCGACGGCTCGCCCGAGCCGCCGCCGGGTAGTTTGGGCGGTCCGAAGAAATTTCAGGAGGACCGGCCGTGGCTGCTGATCTGTCGCAGATCGTGAAGGCGTACGACGTGCGCGGAGTGGTGCCCGACCAGTGGGACGAATCCCTGGCCGAGCAGTTCGGGGCGGCGTTCGTCGAGGTGACGGACGCGGACGCGATCGTGATCGGCCACGACATGCGGCCCTCCTCACCCGCCCTCTCGGGAGCCTTCGCACGCGGAGCCGCGGCACGCGGCGCGGACGTCACGCTCATCGGCCTCTGCTCCACCGACCAGCTGTACTTCGCCTCGGGCAGCCTGGGCCTGCCCGGTGCGATGTTCACCGCGTCGCACAACCCGGCGCAGTACAACGGCATCAAGCTCTGCCGGGCGGGCGCCGCACCCGTGGGCCAGGACACCGGGCTCCTGGAGATCCGCGCCCTGGTCGAGAAGTGGTCCGGGACCGGCGCTCCGCAGCCGGTCGCCACGCCCGGCACCGTCACCCGGCGCGACACCCTCACCGACTACGCGGCCCACCTGCTGTCCCTGGTCGACGTCGCCTCGATCCGCCCGCTGAAGGTCGTCGTCGACGCGGGCAACGGCATGGGCGGCCACACCGTCCCCACCGTCTTCGCGGACCTGCCCGTCGACCTCGTACCGATGTACTTCGAACTCGACGGCACCTTCCCCAACCACGAGGCCAACCCCCTCGACCCGAAGAACCTCGTCGACCTCCAGGCCCGGGTAGTGGCCGAGGGCGCCGATCTCGGCCTCGCCTTCGACGGCGACGCGGACCGCTGCTTCGTCGTCGACGAGCGGGGCGAGGGCATCTCGCCGTCCGCGATCACCGCCCTGGTCGCCGCCCGGGAACTCGCCCGCAACGGCGGCGAGGGCACCGTCATCCACAACCTGATCACGTCCCTCTCGGTCCCCGAGGTCGTCCGCGAGAACGGCGGCACCCCGGTCCGCACCCGCGTGGGCCACTCCTTCATCAAGGCGGAGATGGCCGAGCACGGCGCGATCTTCGGCGGCGAACACTCCGCGCACTACTACTTCCGCGACTTCTGGAACGCCGACACGGGCATGCTGGCCGCACTTCACGTGCTGGCCGCGCTGGGCGGCGGCCGGGCACCCCTGTCCGAACTGGTCGCCCGGTACGACCGCTACGCCGGCTCCGGCGAGATCAACTCCACCGTCGCCGACCAGAAGGCCCGCACGGCGGCGGTACGAGAATCCTTCGAAACCCGCCCCGGAGTCACGACCGACGACCTGGACGGCCTGACCGTCACGACCCCCGACTGGTGGTTCAACCTCCGGGCCTCCAACACGGAACCCCTGCTGCGCCTGAACGTGGAAGCCCGCGACGCACAGACGATGACGTCCGTACGCGACGAGGTCCTGACCATGATCCGCACACCGGACACATCGAACTAGCCGAACACCACTTCCGGCACCACTTCCGGGCTCGCGCCGGGCGACGGCTGGGCCGGTGGTACTGGCTCTGGGGCTGGGCTTCGGTGGGCTGTGGGTACCGGCTTTGTTTCTGGGCCGGGCTTCGGCCGGGCTGCGCTCTCCGGCCGGGTTGCGGGTACCGGCTCCGCTTCTCTGTCCGGTTCTGTGTCCGGTGGCTCTGCGCACGGCTCGTCCGGCAGCATTCCCGGCCCGCGTGGCGTTCGAGGACCGGGCGGGGGCGGGAGGCACCCGGGTTCGTCCTCACCCCAGCCCGCTCAGTGGCAGTTCCGGAGGCGTCTCAGTTCCCTGGCTCCGCTCCCAGTCGTCGTCCAGGCACCGGCTGCCCGTCGCCCGTTCCAGCCCCTCCGGCGCTTGAGGAGCGGGGTCCGGGGCAGCGCCCCGGTTACGGGAAGGGGCGGGTAGGGGAACAGCCCGCCGCAGGCGCCCCCGCACCCACCCGCGCTCAACCCCACCACCCCCACGCCCACCGCCCCACCACCCCCGCCCTCACCACCGGGCCCCCCGGGCCCACCCCGCTGCCCGGCGGTAGGCTGACGTCGCCTGATCCGTAGCTTGAAGGGACCCACCCCATGCCGCTCGAAGCCGGCCTCCTGGAGATCCTCGCCTGCCCGGCCTGTCACTCCCCGCTCGAAGACCGGTCGGCGGCCGACACCCCCGAACTGGTCTGCACGGGCAAGGACTGCGCCCTGGCCTATCCGGTACGGGACGGCATCCCCGTCCTCCTCGTCGACGAGGCCCGCCGCCCCGCGTAGCGGCGCACGCGCAACGCCCGCCGCCCCGCTCAACGGCGCACGGCGCAAACGCCACCACCCCGCACCCCGCACGGTGATCGGAGGACCGTCCCCATGCTCGACGAGTCGCTGCTCGACGCCCCGGAAGCCCTGGCCCGAGCCGACCGCCGCGGCCTGCTCCGCGGCGCCGCCGAGGCCGGGGCCCGGGTCCGTACTGCCGCCCGGCACGCCGCCGAGGCCGGCATCGCCGAACTGAGCCCGGAGGGCCGCCCCCGCGCCGTACTGGTCGCCGGCTCCGGCACCGCCGCATCCGGCGTCGCCGACCTGATCACCGCCCTGGCCGGGGCCTCCGCACCGGTCACCCGCATCCACCCCACCGGGGTCGCCCCCGCCGCGGGCGCGATGCGCTGGACCCTGCCCGGCTGGGCCGGCTCCGTCGACCTGCTGCTGATCGTCACGGCCGACGGCTCCGAGCCGGGCCTCGCCCTCCTCGCCGAGCAGGCGTACCGCCGAGGCTGCAGCGTCGTCGCCGTCACGCCCCACCAGTCACCACTGCGCGAGGCGATCGACGGGGCGCACGGACTCGTCGTACCGATGGCCTCCGCCCCACACGGCGAGTACGACGCCGAGACATCGGCCGCAGGACCCGGCACGCTCTGGGCCCTGTTCACCCCGCTGCTCGCCCTGCTCGACCGGGTCGGCCTGCTCACCGCCTCCGCCGAGGCACTCCAGAGCGTCGCCGACCGCCTGGACCGCACCGCGGAACGCTGCGGTCCGGCCATCGCCACGTACAGCAACCCGGCCAAGACCCTCGCGGCCGAACTCGCCGACAGCCTGCCCCTGATCTGGACCGAGGGCGAAGCCGCCGCCCCCGTCGGCCGCAGATTCGCCGCCGTCCTGGCCGAACTCTCCGGCCGCCCGGCCCTCGCCGCCGAACTCCCCGAAGCACTCCCCGCCCACGGCACGCTGCTGGCGGGCACCTTCGCCGCCGGGGCCGACCCCGACGACTTCTTCCGCGACCGGGTCGACGAGCCGGAGCCGTTGCACGCCCGCGTCGTACTGCTCCGCGACCGACCCACCGGCGGCCTGAGCGCGGCCCCCGCAGCCCGCGAACTGGCGCTCGGCCACGACACGGCGATCAGCGAACTCGAACCGGACGAGGGCACCGAGCTCGAAGCCCTCGCCGAACTGCTCGCGGTCACCGACTTCGCCGCCGTCTACCTGGCCCTGGCGTCCGCAACCGGCGCCTGACCAGAGACCCCGCCACCAGAGACCCCGCCACCAGAAGCCCCGCCACCAGAAGCCCTGCCACCAGAGCCCGGAGCCAGAACACCGCCCCACGGCCGGCCGCGCCCCACGGCCCCACACCAGAGCACCGCACCGCACCGCACCAGAGCACCGCACCCCCGATCCACGCATCTCACAAGGACGAACACCATGGACCGGCTCTCCAACACCGTGCGCCCTTACGCCTGGGGCTCCACCACCGCCATCCCCGAACTGCTCGGCATTGCCCCCACCGGCGAACCCCAGGCCGAGATGTGGATGGGCGCCCACCCCGGCGCCCCCTCGCTCCTCACCCGCATAACCAGCTCCACCCCCAGCACAAACACCGGCCCGGCCCACACCCCCGGCGACCACACCCCCGAACAACCCCTCACCGACGTGATCGCCGCCGACCCCGAGCGCGAACTGGGCAGGGCCACCGTCGAGAAGTTCGGCCCCCGCCTGCCCTTCCTCCTCAAACTGCTCGCCGCCGGCGCCCCGCTCTCCCTCCAGGTCCACCCCGACCTCGCACAGGCCGAGCGGGGCTACGCGGACGAGAAGCGCCGGTCCGTCCCGATCGACGCGCCCCACCGCACGTACAAGGACGCCAACCACAAGCCCGAGCTGATCTGCGCGCTCACCCCCTTCGCCGGCCTGTGCGGTTTCCGCCGGCCCACCGAGGCGGCCGAGGCGATGGCGGCGCTCGGCGTCGACTCCCTCAAGCCGTACGTCGACCTGCTCGGCGCCCACCCCGAAGAGGCCGCCCTGCGCGAGGTCCTCACCGCGATCCTCGGCGCCGACCCCGCGGAGATGGCAGAAACGGTGAACCTGGCCGCGGCCGCCGCCGAACGCCTGGGCGGCGCCCACGCCCCGTACGCCCGGATCGCCCACCACTTCCCCGGCGACCGCGGCGTCATCGCGGCGATGCTGCTGAACTACGTGGAACTCCAGCCCGGCGAGGCCCTGTTCCTCGGCGCCGGAGTCCCGCACGCCTACCTCGACGGCCTCGGCGTGGAGATCATGGCCAACTCGGACAACGTGCTGCGCTGCGGACTCACGCCCAAGCACATCGACGTACCCGAACTCCTCCGCATCGTCCGCTTCGAGGCGACCGATCCCGGCGTCCTGCGCCCCGAGGCATCGCCGACCGGCGAGGAACTGTACGAGACGCCCGTGGACGAGTTCCGGCTCTCCCGCTTCGACCTCTCACCCGGCGCCGCCCCCGTCGACCTGACCAGGGACGCCCCGCAGATCCTGCTCTGCACCGGGGGAGCCCCGAAGGCCGGCGACCTCGACCTCGCCCCCGGCGCCTCCGTGTTCGTACCATCCGGCGAAAAGGCCGAAGTGTCCGGTACGGGCACCCTGTTCCGCGCCACAGTGGTGGTCTGACGTACCGTCCGCACCAACGACTGCAACAATGTCCGGCCGTACCGCGGCGCCAGGGCCGCAGCACCGAAGAAGGGACACCAGGCACCCATGAGTGCGTCAGGCGGAACCAAGGCGATCGTGGCGGCACTCGGCGCCAACCTCGCGATCGCAGTGGCCAAATTCGTGGCGTTCCTGTTCAGTGGCTCGTCGTCGATGCTCGCGGAGAGCGTCCACTCGATCGCCGACTCGGGCAACCAGGGCCTGCTGCTGCTCGGCGGCAAGAAGGCCCAGCGCGAGGCCACCCCCCAGCACCCCTTCGGCTACGGCCGCGAGCGCTACATCTACGCGTTCCTCGTCTCCATCGTCCTCTTCTCGGTCGGTGGCATGTTCGCGGTGTACGAGGGCTACGAGAAGATCAAGCACCCGCACGAGATCGAGGCCTGGTACTGGCCGGTCGGTGTGCTGGTCTTCGCGATCATCGCCGAGGGCTTCTCCTTCCGCACGGCGATCAAGGAGTCCAACCAGACCCGCGGTTCGCTGTCCTGGAGGGAGTTCGTCCGCCGGGCGAAGGCCCCCGAGCTCCCCGTCGTCCTGCTGGAGGACCTTGGCGCGCTGATCGGTCTGGTGCTCGCCCTCGGGGGTGTCGGGCTGGCCCTCGGGACCGGCAACGGCGTCTGGGACGGCATCGGAACCCTCTGCATCGGCACCCTGCTGATCATCATCGCGATCGTGCTCGCGGCCGAGACGAAGTCCCTCCTGCTCGGTGAGGCCGCCGGAACCGACCAGGTCGAGCAGATCAAGGCCGCCGTCGTCGACGGCGACACGGTCACCGGCGTCATCCACATGCGTACGCTCCACCTCGGCCCGGAAGAACTGCTCGTCGCCGCCAAGATCGCGGTGCAGCACGACGACACCGCCACCGAGGTCGCCAACGCCATCAACGCCGCCGAGAGCCGGATCCGCGAGGCGGTCCCGATCGCCCGGGTCATCTACCTGGAACCGGACATCTACAGCGAGGCGGCCGCCGCAGCGGGCACCAACCCCGGCAAGACCCCGGGCGGTGCCCCGGGCAGGACACCGGGCGGTTCCCCCGACGACACCCACGAGGGCCCCGGGGACGAAACCCCGGACACCTTGAAGGAACCCGGCCACTGACCCCGGCGGCCGGCACCACCCGGCCGCCTCCCCGCTCCACCACCTCATCCCGGCTCCACCCGGTCACCTCCCCTCACCCACCTTCCGCCTGCCCATACGCCCTCCGGCCCGATCTGAGC
>NZ_JBCEWQ010000121.1:0-27254 GCF_038448545.1 Streptomyces sp. CLV115 | reverse complement strand
GGGGTGGTCATGCTGCTCCCACAGGGGTTGTCGCGCGGGCGGCGGGGGCGGCGGTGTCGTCCTCGTCGTCCAGGGTGGAGGTGCCGTACGGCTTCACCCAGCCCAGCAGGCCGAGGGCGCTGTACAGGATGAAGGCGGTGGCCAGCGAGTTCAGGGCGGGTATGCCGCCGTCGTAGAACTTGCCGACGCAGAAGGCCGCGATCCAGATGGCGATGGACATCGGGACCCAGGTCGGCGAGGTCTTCGGCAGGGTCTCGGACTCGCGGGTCTCGTCCAGCGGCCTGCGCATCTTCTTCACGACCCAGTACTCGGCCACGATGATGCCGCCGATCGGCGGGATCGCGACGCCGAGGATGGAGAGGAACTCGGTGAAGTGGGTCATGATCCCGACCGCGGACAGGACCGTGCCCGCGATGCCGAGGACGATCGTGACCGCGCCGCGGTGGATCCGCTTGCCGAAGACGACCTGGAAGAAGTTGACGACGCCGAGCGAGGAGCCGTACAGGTTCCAGTCGTTGATCTTCGCGGTGGACATCAGGACCACGATGACGCCGAAGGCGCCGGAGGTGGAGAGCACGATGTGCGAGACCTCGTTGCTCTTGACCAGGTGGCCCAGGAGCACACCGGTCATACCGACGATGTACTCGGAGAGGATCATCGACGAGGCGCTCTGCAGGAAGACGTGCGAGCCCTTGCGGTTGTACCGGGTCATCTCCGGGGACACGATCGCGCCGGTCATGTAGCCGCCCGCGATGGCGGTGGCGGCGACGGCCAGCGGGATGGTCTGGCCGGGCGGCGGCGAGTGGATCAGCTCGCTGAGCGAGTGGTCCTTCAGTGTCGAGACGATCGACCAGGCGACCATCGCGAAGAACAGCGGGGTCACGATCTTGGCGAAGACGGCCATGTACTTGAAGCCGAAGATCACCAGCGCGGTGATGGCGATACCGGCCAGCACGCACCACATCCAGGCCGGGCCGCCCACCAGCGCCGAGACGCTGTTGCCGAAGATCGTGTTCTGGACGCCGAACCAGCCGACCAGGCTGACCGCGATCACGAAGCTGACCAGCGCCGAACCGTTGCGGCCGAAACCGACCCAGCGGGTCAGCATCGGGGTCGCCAGACCCTCGCGCATGCCGGCCAGGCCGATCGCGAAGATCACGATCTCCAGGATCACCGCGCCGAGCGTGAAGGCGAGGAAGGCGTCCCCGAAGGTCATGCCGACACCGATGGTGGCGCCGAGGGTGAACTGCGAGATCGAGCCGGACTGGGCGAGCCACTGGAGCAGCATCGACCAGAAGCCGAACCGCTTGTCGCGCGGCACACGGGAGAGCGCGTAGTCGTCGCTGCCGATGCTCTTGGCCTCGGGGGCCACGGCCTCGGCCTGCGGGGTGGCTGCCATCAGGACTCCTGGGGTGTACGGCCGAAGGTCTGCAGGTGTGTCAGTGACCCGTAGCGGCTGACGAGGTTGTCGAACTCCACCGCGTCGTGGAAGTCCAGTTGACCGCTGCCGTAGGCCTTGGCGACCTCCACGGCGTAGCGGGCGGCGGACGCGATGTCCGCCTCGTGGCTCGCGCCCGTACCGCAGCCCGGCACCGCGGCGGCCGAGGTGATGGCCAGGCCGACGACCGGGGCGGCCGTCGCGGTGGAGGGCTGAAGGATCGAATTGATGTGGTGTGCCCCATTACCGTACGGGGTGATGTCCTGCGTGGTCACGGGGTACGTGACCAACGGCTCACCCGTCACCACGGCCAGCAGTTCGCCGAGCTGCTCGCTGACCCGGAGCACCCAGCCCTCCTTGACGGTGGGCGAAAGGGCGAGGCCCTTGTGGTTGATGATCCGGTTGCCCTTGGTGGTGTCGATGGAGAGCACGGCCTCCATCTCGTCGGCCACCTCGTGGCGGTTCATGGTGGCGATGTCCACGGGCGAGCCCATGAACGGCACCGGGTCGTGCGGCTCGGTCGGCGCGTTCGGGCAGATGTGGGTGGCGACGATCACATCGCCGGGCAGTACGTCGCCGCGGCGGCGCATGTCGAGCAGCTTGGCGGCGGTGGCGATCGCCGAGACGGCTCCGTCGGCGTCGGAGACCAGACCGGTCACCTCGGGCCGGGCGCCGATGCCGCCGAGCCGGCCCACCACGCCCAGCGTGCGGGCGTCGCCCCCGGACGTACGCCCTCGGGCGCCCGGGATGCGGACCATCACGAAGTCGGTCGAGCCCTGCTCGCCGATGACCGTGGTGACCTTCGCGGACGAGCCCTCGGTCCCGCTCACGGAGTCGAGGTACTCGACGACCGTCTTGCCATTGACCTGGGGATCGTCCAGCAGATCGACGATGTCCAGCACGTACTTCAACATGGGGGGCCTTTCTCGCTCATCCGGGCACCCGGGCCGACGCTCGACGGGGGGTGCGCGGGGCGGGGTGCTGAGGCCACATTCGGGATCGGATAGCGTTGAACGCAACTGTTTCCCGTTATTTGCAATTCAGGTCTGAATGGTGAGATGACGATGACGGACTTCGATCTGGACCGGCGCACCCCCGCCGGAGCCCTGCAAACCGTCGACCGGGCGCTCCTGGTGCTGCTCGCCTTCGAGCGGACCCGGCCCGACTGGGGCGTCACCGAGGTCGCCGAGGAGTTCGGCTGGGACACCTCGGTGGCCCAGCGGCTGCTCGCCACCCTCGCCGGGCGCGGCTTCCTGGTCTCCGACCCGGTCACCCGCCGCTACCGCATCGGCCCCGCCGTGCTGCGCCTGGGCCGGCTCTGGGAGCGCTCCGGATCGCTGGAACTGCTGGCCGGGCCGGTCCTGGAGGAGCTGCGCCGGGTCACCGGTGACACCGTCCTGTTCTGCCTGCCGGACAGCTTCCACATGCGGTGCGTCGCCGCCGAGGAGGGGGAGGCGGGACCGCTGCGCTACTACCCGCTGGTCGGCGAGCTCTACCCGGCGCACGCCGGGGCGACCAGCAAGTCGTACTACGCGTATCTGCCCGACGAACAGCGCCACCGGCTCTTCCGGGGCCGCCCGATGGCCCGCTTCACCGACCGGACGGTCACCGACCCGGACCGGCTGGAGGAGGAGTTCCTCAAGGTCCGCGCCCAGGGGTACGCCTTCACGGTCGGCGAGTACGACACCGGCATCGCGACCGTCGCCGTACCGGTATTCCTGGGGCGCGAGCCGTACGGCAGCCTCAGCCTGGGCGGCGCCGAGGAGCTCTTCCGCGAGGCGCCGGACGACCGGCTCGACGCGCTGCGCCACGCGGCCCAGCTGCTGGAGCGACGTCTCACCCACCCGCCGCAGCGTCCGAAGCCCCGAGCCCGCCGCCCCCGCACCACCTGATGACCGGCAAGAGAACCAAGAGGAACCCCATGAATCTGCTGCTGCTCTCCAACTCCACCCAGCACGGCCGCGGTTATCTGGAACACGCCATCGACACCGTCACCGCGTTCCTGCCCGCCGGGGCCCGGCTGGCCTTCGTGCCCTACGCGCTCGCGGACTACACCGCCTACACCGCACGCGTCCGCGAGGCCCTGGAACCCCGCGGCATCACCGTCCGCGGGGTCCACGAGAACGCCGACCCGGTCGCCGAACTCGCCGCGTCCGACGCCGTGTTCATCGGCGGCGGCAACTCCTTCCGGCTGCTCAGCGCCCTGTACCGGACCGGTCTGCGGGACGCCGTGACCGAGGCGGTGCGCGGTGGACTGCCGTACATGGGGGCCAGCGCCGGGACGAACATGGCGGCGCCCACCCTGCGCACCACCAACGACATGCCCATCGTGCAGCCGCCGTCCTTCGAGACGCTCGGCCTCGTCCCGTTCCAGATCAACCCGCACTATCTGGACCCGGACCCGGCCAGCACCCACAAGGGCGAGACCCGCGAGGAGCGGCTCACGGAATTCCTTGAGGAGAACGACGTACCGGTGCTCGGCCTGCGCGAGGGATCGTGGCTGCGGGTCGACGGTCGCCAGGCCCGGGTGCAGGGCGCCCGCCCCGCCCGGCTGTTCACCCGCGGCGCGCAGCCGCAGGAGCTCCCGGCGGGGTCCGACGTCTCTCACCTGCTCACGACGACACCGCGGTTCGACGCTCCGGTGCGCTGACACCCAGCACCAGATCCGTGTCGACGGGCAGGCCGTCGCCCGGGTACGCGGCCGGGCAGGCGCTCGGCGCGTACCCGGTCGCCGACCCCGCCAGCACGAAGCTGCCGCCGTGCGGGGCGGCCAGCGCGTAGTGGCCGTCCCCGTCCGCCACGGTGAGACCGGCCTGCCAGCCCCGGTGGTCGATCAGCGTGACATTGGCGCGGGCCACCGGGGCGCCGTCCGCGTCCAGCACCCGGCCGCGGAAGCCGCCCGAGCCGGCGACCGGGCGGGAGGCGGTGGCCGCCGGGGCGTCCTCGTCGCTGCTCGCCAGCAGCGCCGGGCGCATCGACTCGCGCCGCGACGGCAGGAACGAGGCCAGCACCAGCCCGATCAGCACCGCACCCGTCGCGATCAGGAACGAGATGCGGAACCCCTCCATCGAGGGCAGCGCGGCCCCGCCGGTGTGCACCGAGGTGTTCGCCAGCACCATGCCGATCACCGCGCTCGACACCGACGTGCCGATCGACCGCATCAGGGTGTTCAGGCCGTTGGCCGCACCGGTCTCGGACGGGTCGACAGCCCCGATGATCAGTGCGGGCAGCGAGGAGTACGCGAGCCCGATGCCGGCCCCGAGCACCACCGCGATCACCACGGTCTGCCAGGCGGCGCTCATCAGCCCCTGCCCCGCCCCGTAACCGATCGCGATGACCAGCATGCCGAGCATCAGCGAGACCTTGGGCCCCCGGCGGGCGGACAGCCGGGCGTACAGCGGGGCGACGAACATCATCGTCAGGCCGAGCGGTGCCACGCACAGCCCCGCGACCACCATCGACTGCCCGAGTCCGTATCCCGTGGACGTGGGCAGCTGGAGCAGCTGCGGCAGGACCAGCGAGACGGCGTAGAAGGCGACGCCGACCATGATCGAGGCGAGGTTGGTGAGCAGCACCTCGCGCCGGGCCGTGGTCCGCAGATCGACCAGCGGGGCCGGGCTGCGCAGCTCGAACAGGCCCCACAGGACGAGGATCACCAGCGCGGCGCCGATCAGTCCGAGGGTGCTGCCCGAGGTCCAGCCCCAGTCGCTGCCCTTGGTGATGGGCAGCAGCAGACAGACCAGTCCGAGCGACAGGCCCAGCGCGCCGGCGAGGTCGAACCGGCCGGGCGCGCGCAGTGCGGGCTCCGGCACGGCCACGACCGTGAGCGCCATCGCCAGCACGCCCAGACCGGCCGCGCCGAGGAACAGGGTGTGCCAGTCGAAGTGCTGGGCGATCAGCGCGGCGGCGGGCAGCGCCAGGCCGCCGCCGACCCCGATCGAGGAGCTCATCAGCGCCATCGCCGAGCCGAGCCGCTCGCGCGGCAGCTCGTCGCGCATGATGCCGATGCCCAGCGGGATGGCGCCCATGGCGAAGCCCTGGAGCGCGCGGCCCACGATCATGACCACGAGATCGTCGGTGGAGGCGCACGTCAATGAGCCGATCACCATCACGGCGAGACTGGCGAGCAGCATCTTCCGCTTGCCGTAGAGGTCGCCGAGCCGCCCCATGATCGGGGTGGCGACGGCACCCGCGAGCAGCGTCGCGGTCATCACCCAGGTGGCGTTCGACGGGTCGGTGTGCAGCAGGACGGGCAGGTCCTTGATGACGGGGACGAGCAGGGTCTGCATCACCGCGACGGTGATACCCGCGAAGGCGAGCACGGGGACGACCCCGCCGCCGCCCGCCTTGCGCGGCCGCGGATCCGGGAGTTCCCCGGCGTGCTGTTCGTTCGTCGTCTGTGGCATACGTGCGGCCTCCGGGCGGCGTGATCGAGGGTCGGAAGAGGCGTGCGGGCGGTGCGGGCGGGCAGCGCCCGCACCGCCAAGTGTGTGCAGCGTGAAACCTTCCAGGTGTCCGCGGTATTCCGGTGAACGCGCCGCGAACGGGGCACGACGGCGCACTCGGACCGGAACGCACGGAGATCCGGCCGTCATCTGACCTTCCGTCAGAATGGAACGTGTTCTACTCTTGCGCCGTTCCAGTGGCTGCGACCGGCGAGGATCCGCATGGGCATCGGAATCACCGAAGAACACAGGGAGTTGGCGCAGGCCGTACGGGGCTGGCTGGCGCGCGCCGTCCCGCCGAAGGAGATCCGCGCACTCCTGGACGCGGACGCCTCGACTGCCCCCGGCGTGCGCCCCGGGTACTGGGACGGGCTCGCGGAACAGGGCCTGCTCGCCATCCATCTGCCCGAGGAACACGGGGGCGGGGGCGGCCGGCTCCTCGATCTGGCCGTGGTCCTCGAAGAGGCCGGCCGGGCCCCGCTCCCGGGCCCGTACCTGCCGAGCGTCCTGGCCTCCGCCGTACTGCACACGGCGGGGCCGGACGATCTGGTACGCGACCTCGCGGCCGGTACACGGATCTGCGCGGTGGCACTCGGCACCGGCAGCCTCACCGCCGTCGAGCACGGGGACGGCCATCTGCTCGACGGCACGGCACCGCCCGTCCTCTCCGGCGCCGAGGCCGACCTGCTGCTCCTGCCCGCCGAATCGGCCACCGGCACCCTCTGGTTCGCCGTCGACTCGGCCACTTCGGGGCTGACCGCCCGTCCGCACCGGGGCGCCGATCCGACCCGGCCCACCGCCGAGGTGCACGCCGAGGGCGTACTCGTCCCCGCCGGCCGCCTCGTACGGACCGACACCACCCGCGTCCGCGACCTCGCCGCCGTCCTCCTCGCCGCGGAGGCCTGCGGAACGGCCGCCAGGGCACTGCACACCGCGGCCGAACACGCCAAGGTCCGCGAGCAGTTCGGCCGCCCCATCGGACAGTTCCAGGGCGTCAAGCACCTCTGCGCCGACATGCTGGTGCGCGTCGAGAAGGCCCGTGCGCTGGCCTGGGACGCGGCCCGCGCCGCCGACGAGGAGACGGACCCGGACGCGCGGTCCATGGTCGCCGCCCTCGCCGCCTCGGACGCCCTCGACGCCGCGTACGGCTGCGCCAAGGACTGCGTCCAGATTCTCGGCGGCATCGGCTTCACCTGGGAGCACGACGCCCATCTGTATCTGCGCCGGGCCCTGGTGGCCCGCCAGTTGCTGGGGACCGGCGACGGCCACCGGCTGCGGGCCGTCCGGCTGGCCGAGGGCGGGGCCCGCCGCTCACTCGCCCTCGAACTCCCCGCCGGGGCCGACGCCCACCGGGCCGGTGCCCGCGAGGCCGTCGCCGCCGCCCGCGGCCTCGCCCCGAAGGAGGCCCGCCGCGCCCTCGCGCCGACCGGCTACGCGGCCCCGTACCTCCCGGCCCCCTACGGGCTGGGCGCCGGCCCCGTGCAACAGCTGGTCATACAGCAGGAGTTGAGGGAACAAGGGGTGAAGCTGAGCGATCTGGGGATCGCCACCTGGGTGGTGCCCTCGCTCCTCGCGCACGGCACGCCGCAGCAGCAGGAGCGCTATCTGCTGCCCACCCTGCGCGGCGAACTCCTGTGGTGCCAGCTGTTCTCCGAGCCCGACGCGGGGTCCGACCTCGCCTCGCTGCGCACGAAGGCGGAACGGACCGACGAGGGCTGGCGGATCAACGGACAGAAGGTGTGGACGAGCGCCGCCCAGTGGGCCGACCACGGGATCCTGCTCGCCAGGACCGACCCGGACGCCCCCAAGCACCAGGGGATCGGCTACTTCCTCGTCGACATGAAGAACACCCCGGGCATCGACATCCGGCCGCTGAAGGAGATCACCGGCGACGCCCTCTTCAACGAGGTGTACTTCGACGACGTCCTGCTGCCCCCCGACGCCGTCGTCGGCGAGCCCGACGGCGGCTGGAAGGTCGCCCGCAACACCCTGGGCAACGAACGCGTGCACATGGCCGACCAGATGACCTTCGACACCGGCCTGGAAGCGCTGATCGCCCGCTCCGGCGAACTCGACGGCGCCTGCCGGGCCCGCATCGGAGCACTCGCCGCCGAGGCCCACGCGCTGGGCTGCATCGGGCTGCGCACCACGATGCAGCAGGTGTCCGGGCTCGAACCCGGCGCCGGCGCCTCCGTCCGCAAGCTCGTCCAGACCACCCACCAGCAGAAGGTCGCCGAACTCGCCCTCGAACTCCTCGGCCCGGCGGGCGCGGCCGGCGAAGGACCGGGGGAGCGGGCCCTGCACGGCTTCCTGATGTCCCGCTGCCTGACCATCGCGGGCGGCACCACCCAGGTTCAGCTCAATGTCGTCGCCGAGCGCATCCTCGGCCTCCCGCGCGATTGAACGACTGAAGGGACTTGCCATGAAGCCCGCGAACCACGCGAAGCCCATGAAGCTCATGAAGGCGTACGTCGTCGGCGTCGGAATGACGAAGTTCGAGAAGCCCGAGACACGCGACTGGCAGTACTGGGACATGGCGAAGGAGGCCGGTACGGCGGCGCTCACCGACGCCGGGATCGCCTACGAGCAGATCCAGCAGGCCGCCGTCGGCTACTGCTTCCAGCCCTCCACCGCCGGTCAGCGCGCGGTGTACGAACTCGGCCTGACCGGGATCCCCGTCTACAACGTCAACAACAACTGCGCCACCGGGTCCACCGCACTGATGACGGCCAGGCAGTTCGTCGAGGGCGGCGGCAGCGACTGCGTCCTCGCGCTCGGCTTCGAGAAGATGACGCGCGGCGCACTCGGCGGCGGCGGCGCGGACGGCGGCGCGGCCGACTTCAAGACGTCGCCCGTCGCCCGGCACTACGGGGTCATGGCCGCCGCCCACGGCTTCGAGATGAGCCCGCCCACCGCCCAGATCTTCGGCAACGCGGCCCGCGAGCACATGGAGCGGTACGGGACGACCGAGGCACAGCTCGCCGCGGTCGGCGCCAAGAACCACCGGCACTCGGTGAACAATCCGTACGCCCAGTTCCAGGACCCGTACACGGTCGAGGAGATACTCGCCGCGAAGACCATCCACCGCCCGCTTACCAAACTCCAGTGCTCACCCACCTCCGACGGCGCGGCCGCCGCCGTCGTGGTGTCGGAACGCTTCGTCGAGAGCCACGGCCTGGGCGACCGGGCGGTCGAGATCGTCGCCCAGGCGATGACCACCGACACCGGCGACTCCTTCGCCTCGGGTACCTGCATCGACGCCGTGGGCCGGCCGATGTCGCAGGCCGCCGCCCGCCAGGTCTACGAGGCGTCGGGGCTCTCGGCCGCCGACCTGGACGTCATCGAACTGCACGACTGCTTCTCCATCAACGAACTCCTCACCTACGAGGCGCTCGGGCTGTGCGGCGAGGGCGAGTCCGGGAAGCTCGTCGAGTCGGGCGCCACCACGTACGGCGGCCGCTGGGTGGTCAACCCGTCCGGCGGGCTGATCTCCAAGGGGCACCCGCTCGGCGCCACCGGCATCGCCCAGGCCGCCGAACTGACCTGGCAGCTGCGGGGCGAGGCGGGGAACAGGCAGGTGAAGGACGCCCGGGTCGGCCTGGCCCACAACATCGGGCTCGGCGGAGCGGCGGTGGTGACGCTGCTGCGGCGGTAGGACCGAATACCGATGTCCGGAGCGCGGTACGGGTGCGAGTATGACGGCCATGGCTGACGTCAGGACGCCCGTGCCGCCGCTGGAGCGGACCCGTACCCCCGCCTGGGCGGCGGTGCTCGCCGCCTGTGTCGGTCAGTTCCTCGTCGTGCTCGACGTCTCCGTCGTCAACGTCGCCCTGCCGTCCATGCGTTCCGACCTCGGGATGAGCTCCGCCGGACTCCAGTGGGTGCTCAACGCCTACTCGATCGCGTTCGCCGGTTTCATGCTCCTCGGCGGACGCGCCGCGGACATCTACGGCCGCAAGCGGATGTTCCTCACGGGCCTCGGCCTGTTCACCGCCGCCTCCCTGGCCGGCGGCCTCGCCCAGGAGGGCTGGCAACTGCTCGCCGCCCGCGCCGCGCAGGGTCTCGGGGCCGCCGTGCTCGCCCCGGCCACCCTGACCCTGCTCACCGCCGCCGTCCCCGAGGGCCCGGCCAGGACGAAGGCGATAGGCACCTGGATGGCCGTCGGCGCGGGCGGCGGCGCGGCCGGCGGGCTGATCGGCGGGGTGCTCACCGATCTGCTCTCCTGGCGCTGGGTCCTGCTGATCAACGTGCCGATCGGGGCGCTCGTCCTGGCCGGCGCCGCGGTCCGGCTCGTGGAGGGCCGGACCGGGGACCGGCAGCGGATCGACCTGCTGGGCGCGGTACTCGTCACGGCGGGCCTCGCCTCCGTCGCGTACGGCATCGTGCAGACCGAGGAGTCGGGGTGGACCGCGACGGCGACCCTGGCGCCGCTGCTCGGCGGGGTGGCCCTGCTGGGCGTCTTCGTGGCGGTGGAGGCCCGGACGGCGGAGCCGCTGATGCCGCTCCGGGTGCTCGGGGCGCGGGCGGTGACATCGGCCAACGCGGCGACGTGCGTGATCGGTTCGGCGACGTTCTCCATGTGGTACTTCATGACCGTGTACGCCCAAGCCGTGCTGGGCTACACCCCGCTGGAGGCCGGACTCGCCCTGCTGCCCACGTCGTTGGCCGTCGTCCTCGGCTCGAAGTGCGCACCCCGGGTGATGGCCGTGACCGGCGCGAAGAACCTGGCGCTCATCGGTACGGTGATCGCCGCCGCGGGCTTCGGCTGGCAGTCCACGATGGGCGCCGACGGTTCGTACCTCACCTCGGTCTGTCTGCCCGGCGTCCTGATGATGGGCGGTACGGGACTGGCGGCCACTCCGCTCGCCTCGCTGGCCATCGCGGGCGCGGCTCCCGGGGAGGCCGGGCTCGTCTCCGGGCTCATCGGCACGTCCCGCACGATGGGCGGTGCGCTCGGTCTCGCCGCGCTCTCCACCGTCGCGGCGGCCCGCACCGCGGGCGGCACCGGAGCGGAGGAGCTCACGGCCGGCTTCGCCCTCGCCTTCCGGACGGCCGGCACGGTACTGCTGGGCGGACTGCTGCTGATGGCGCTCTGGCTGCCCCGCCACCGGCCGGACCCGCGCTGAGATGCCGGACAGCCCTCAGAGCCACCCCTGCTGCCGCGCCGCCCGAACCGCCTCCATCCGGTTGCGCGTACCCGTCTTGCCGATCGCCGCCGACAGGTAGTTGCGCACCGTCGACTCGGACAGATGCAGCTTCGCCGCGATGTCGGCGACCGTCGCCCCGTCCACGGAGGCGTTCAGCGCGTCCCGTTCCCGCGCGGTCAGCGGGCTGGGGCCGGCACTGAGCGCGGCGGCGGCCAGCGCCGGATCGATGACCGTCTCCCCGCTCAGCACCCGGCGGATCGCGACGGCGAGCTCCTCGACCGGACCGTCCTTGACGAGGAACCCCGCCGCCCCGGCCTCCATCGCCCGGCGCAGATAGCCGGGACGGCCGAATGTGGTCAGGATCAGCACCCGGCAGTCCGGCACCTCCTCGCGCAGATCGGCGGCGGCGTCCAGCCCGCTGCGGCCCGGCAGCTCGATGTCCAGCAGCGCCACGTCCGGCCGGGACCGCAGCGCCGCGTCCACGATCTCGTCCCCGGCACCGACCTGCGCCACGACCTCGATGTCCGGCTCCAGGCCGAGCAGCAGCGCGAGCGCGCCCCGCATCATCCCCTGGTCCTCGGCGAGCAGGACGCGCACGGACTTGGCGGGGCGGTGGTCCTGCGGCATCTCGTTCACCGTTCCAGCGTATGGCCCGGGGCGGGGCCGGGGACGGTCTCCTCGTCCGTCGGGCCCGGTCCGTCCACCGGCAGCTCCGCCGTGACCACGAAACCGCGATCCGGCGCCGGGCCCGCCCGGAGGCTGCCTCCCGACGCGGCCAGGCGCTCGGTGAGGCCGGTCAGCCCGGTGCCCCCGACACCGGGTGTGGCCGGGGCGTCCCGATCGGGGCCGCTGCCGTCGTCGGTGACCGTCAGCCGGACCCGTTCGGCCGTGCCGTCGAGCACGAACGAGCAGGTGGTCGCGTGGGAGTGGCGTACGACGTTGGTGACGGCCTCCCGTACCACCCAGCCCAGCAGGGCCTCGGTCTGCGGGGTGAGCGGTGATCCCGAGCGGCGGACCACCGGCTCGATCCCGGCGGCGGTCAGCGCCGAGCGGGCCCGGTCCAGTTCGGTGGCCAGGCTGCCCTCCCGGTAGCCGGTGACCGCCTCACGGATCTCGGTGAGGGCCTGCCGGCCGACGGACTCGATGTCGGCGACCTGGAGGAGCGCCGCGTCCATGTCGCGGGGCGCGAGCCGGCGGGCGGCCTCCGACTTGACCACGATCACGGAGAGCGTGTGGCCCAGCAGATCGTGCAGATCGCGCGAGAAGCGCAGCCGCTCCTTCTCGACGGCGGAGCGGGCCAGTTCCTGCCGGGTGGCGCGCAGCTCCATCACGGTCTCCGCGAGGGTGAGTATCGCGGCCGTCACCGCGCCCGAGATGAAAGTGCCGTAACCGATCGTCCACGGGTCCGAGCTGCCGCTGCCGCGCCACACCGCCACGGCGGTGGCGACCACGGCGAGCGTGAGCACGCCGACCGCCAGCTGCCGGTTGCGCAGGACGGCACCGCAGGCCAGCGAGAGCAACGGGAAGAACAGCAGCCAGCTCCCGCCGTAGCCGATCGCGAGCGCCAGGGTGACCGCGGTCATCGCGGCGAGCAGCCAGTACGACACCGGGCTCTCCCGCTTCCTCCGGTCGAAGCCGCGGAACACCACCGAGACGTAGAGGGAGTTGAAGGCGAGCAGCCCGAGACCGCCGAGCCAGGGGTTGGCCGCCTCGCCCTGGAAGAGATTGGAGAAGGAACCCAGGCCCATCAGCAGCCAGGGCAGCAGGGCGTACGGGCCGGGCGGGCCCGGGCGCCGCTCGCCGTCCCCCTTGCGCCGGCGCCACCGGCGCGGCCGCCCGCTCCCGGGCGTACCCGTTCGGTTCCTGGGCATGTCCACTCCTGTCACACGGTCCTCGCGGACCGACGGTACGAGATCACGGCGTACGTACCGAACAACAGGAGCCATCCGCACAGCACCGCGATGGTGCCGGCGCCCGGCGCGTGGCCCTCGGTGGTGGCCCAGCCCAGGTCGGCGAAGCGGTTGGCCGGGGTGAACCTGCCGATGGAGCGCAGCCACCCGGGCAGCAGGTCCAGCGGGAACCACAGCCCGCCGACGATCCCGAAGCCCATCAGACAGGCCACATTGACCACTCCGGTGCCCTGCGGGGTGAGCCGGTAGCCGTTGCCGAGGCCGAGCATGGTGAACGGCAGCGCGCCGATCCACAGCAGCAGCGCCAGCGCGATCCACTGCCAGGCCTCCAGCCGCACCCCGTTGAGCAGCCCGCCGGCCAGCAGCACCGTCACGATCGTCGGCAGCACCGTCACCGAGCCGCTGATCGCCCGGCCCACGACCGCCTGCGCGGGCGCGAGCGGGGTGACCCGCAGCTGCTCCAGCCAGCCGAGCGTCTTGTCGGAGGCGACCCCCGTACCGATCGACATGGCGGAGCCCAGCGCCCCGTACGCGGCCATGCCGACCATCGAGGCGGTCTTCCAGCCGTCGACGTCGTTGCCGCCGCCGATGTTGGTGAAGAGCAGGTACATCAGCACGGGCATCCCGGTCCCGAAGATCAGGAAGGAGCTGTCCCGCAGGGTCCGGCGGATTTCGAGCACGATGTAGCGGAACATCAGACGGTCTCCCTCTCGGAGTCGGACACGGGTGCCGCGGCGGGTGCGGTGAGGGAGAGGAACGCGTCCTCCAGTGTGACCCGGGAGACCTGGAGGCCGCGGATCGCGTCCAGGCGGGCCAGCTCCCGGACGGTGGCGTCCGAGTCGTCGGTGTGCAGCTGCGCCCGGTCCCCGGACACCTCCACGGTGACCACGCCGGGCAGCCGCTCCAGGCCCTCGGTCGGACGGCCCGCCAGATCGAAGGAGACGAGTCCGCGGCCGGCCGATCCGCGGATCATGTCGCCGGTGCCGTTCGCGACGATCCGGCCCCGGTCGATGACGACGATCCGGTCGGCGTTCTCGTCCGCCTCCTCCAGATAGTGGGTGGAGAACAGGACGGTGTTGCCGCGCCGGGCGTAGGCCCGCATCGAGTCCCAGAAAGTGCGGCGGGCCTCCACGTCCAGGGCGGCGGTCGGCTCGTCCAGGACGATCAGCTCCGGATTGCCGGCCAGCGCCACGGCGAAGCGGACGCGCTGGGTCTGGCCACCGGAGAGCTTGTCGACGCGCCGGTTCGCGTAGTCGCCCATCCCCGCCAGCGCGAGCGCCTCGGCGACCGGCATCGGCTCCGGATACGTCGAGGCGACGAAGTCGACCAGCTCGCGGACGGTGACCCGCTGGATGGGCCGCCCGTCCTGGAGCATGGCGCCGACCAGACCGTCCCGCACCGCGTGCTCCGCGTCCCGGTCCAGCACCCGTACCGTGCCCGAATCCGGCTGGTCGAGGCCGAGCAGCAGCCGGACGGTGCTGGACTTGCCCGCCCCGTTGCGGCCGAGCAGGGCGACGGTCTCGCCGCGGCCGATGGACAGATCGACCCCGTCCACGGCCCGTACGCTGCGCCCCGCCCGGCCGAAGGTCTTGACCACCCCGGTGAGTTCCACCGCGGCTCCGTTCCCCGTTGTCTGTTTCATGGGCATGACGTTACGGAGATCGGCCGGGCCCCGGCAGACAGGTGTGTACGGACTTCGCCATGACAAATGTCATGGCCGGGCCGCCGGTCGCCGAATGGATCTGACGCAGCGTCAGCATCGGTCTTCACAACTGCTGAGCGCTGCGTTATACATGGGTTCATCGGCTAGAACGCGTTCTAGAACGGGCGTGGTGGCCGGTCCCGCGCGACCTCGGTGCGGCCGACGGTGCGGACGGCCGCGCCGAGGTCTTCCCACCATCAAGGAGCAGCTCTCCCATGCCCATTGATGCCGAAAAGGCTCTCGCCGCCGAACCCCGCTCCACCCGGATCAGCTGGGGCCACAAGGACGTCCAGCTCTACCACCTCGGGATCGGCGCCGGCTTCGACCCCGACCGGGCCGATGCCGCGACCCACCCCGACGAACTGCGCTACACACTGGAGTCCCGGCTCCAGGTGCTGCCCTCCTTCGCCACCGTCGCGGGCGCCGGCGCGGGCGTCGTCGGCGGACTCTCCTCGCCCGGCATCGACATCGACCTCGCCGCCGTCCTGCACGGCGGGCAGAGCGTACGGGTGCACCGGCCGATCCCGGTGAGCGGCAGCGCCGTACAGACCTCGAAGGTCGCCGCGGTGTACGACAAGGGCAAGGCGGCCGTGCTGGTGCTGCGCACCGAGGCCGCCGACGAGGAGGGCCCGCTGTGGACCAACGACGCCCAGATCTACGTCCGGGGCGAGGGCGGCTTCGGCGGTGAACGCGGGCCCTCCGAACGGGTCGCCCGCCCCGAGGCCGCCCCGGACCACATCGTGCGGCGGCCCGTCCGCCCGGACCAGGCACTGCTCTACCGCCTGTCCGGGGACTGGAACCCGCTGCACGCCGACCCCGAATTCGCCGCGCTGGCCGGCTTCGACCGGCCGATCCTGCACGGACTGTGCACCTACGGCATGACGCTCAAGGCCGTCACCGACACGGTCCTGGGCGGCGATGTGACCCGGATCCGCTCCTGCCGCACCCGTTTCACCGGGATCGTCTTCCCCGGCGAGACCCTCCGCATCGAGATGTGGACCGCCGGGGACCAGGTACGGGTCGAGGTGAAGGCCGTGGAGCGGGACGACGCGCCTGTCCTCGGCGACACCTTCGTCGAACACTCCTGAACCGCCCCGGACCGACTCCAAGAGGCCCGCGGGCCCACGTTCCACCCGCCCATGAGGGGAGCCGCACCATGCGCGCAGCCGTACTGCACGAGATCGGCCAGGACAAACTCGAAGTACTCGACGACGTAGAGGCGGTGGGCTTCGGCCCCGGCAAGGTCAGGCTCCGTATCCGGGCCACCGGACTGTGCCACTCCGATGTCTCCGCGATGAGCGGGGTGCTGCCGCAGCCCGCCCCGTTCATCCCGGGCCACGAGGGGGCCGGCGAGGTCATGGACGTCGGCGACGGCGTCACCGGACTGAGCGCCGGGGACCGGGTGCTGGTCTGCTGGCTGCCCGCCTGCGGGACGTGCCCGTCCTGCAGGCGCGGCCAGACCCAGCTCTGCCTGGCCGGCTTCATGAACGCGGGCACCCCCAACTTCAAGCGCCCCGGCGGCGACGTGTTCGGCTTCGCGGGCACCGGAACCTTCACCGAGGAGGTCGTCGTCGGCGCGGGCTGCGCGGTGCCGATCCCCGACGACGTGCCGTTCGAGATCGCCGCGCTGATCGGCTGCGGGGTGACCACCGGACTCGGCGCCGCGATCAACACAGCGAAGGTGGAGGCCGGTTCGTCGGTCGCGGTGATCGGCTGCGGCGGCGTCGGCATCTCCACCGTCCAGGGCGCCAGGGTGCAGGGCGCCGCCCAGATCGTGGCCGTGGACCCGGTCGCCTCCCGGCGCGAGGCGGCGCTGCGGTTCGGCGCGACCGAGGCGGTGTCGCCCGACGAGTTCGCCGACGCCAAGCAGCGGGTCACCGCGGGCGAGGGCTTCGACTACGTCTTCGAGGTCGTCGGCAAGTCGGCCACCGCCCGCACGGCGTACGAGCACACCCGGCGCGGCGGCACCCTGTGCATCGTCGGCGCGGGCGCGATGGACGACAACTTCCAGGTCAACATGTTCGAGCTGTTCTTCGACGAGAAGCGGATCCTGCCCTCCATGTACGGGGGAGGCGACGTGCTCCGCTCGTACGAACGGGCCATCGCGCTCTGGCGGGCCGGCCGGATCGACCTCGAATCGATGATCACCCACCGGGTGCGGCTCGACGGGATCAACGACGCGCTCGACCAGATGCGGACCGGCGAGTCGCTGCGCACCTGCGTCGAGCTCTGATCCCTGCCCCGCCCCTCCCGAGAGGACTGGAGAGATTCCGATGTCACTTCCCCTGGACGGCATGTCCGCGATCGTCACCGGCGCCGGCCGCGGCCTCGGACGCGCCGAAGCGCTGGAACTGGCGGGGCTGGGCGCGGCCGTGGTCGTCAACGACTACGGGCAGCCGGGCCGCGACGGCTCCGGCGAGGCGTCCGCGACGCCCGCCGAGGAGGTCGCCGAGGAGATCCGGGCCGCGGGCGGCCGGGCGGTCGCGCACCTCGGCGACGTCTCCGACCACGAACAGGCCCGCGCCCTGGTGGAGCTGGCCGTCGACACCTACGGAAAGCTCGACATCCTGGTCAACAACGCGGGCATCCTGCGCGACCGGATGATCTTCTCGATGACCGAGGACGAGTGGGACTCGGTCATCAGGGTCCATCTCAAGGGTCACTTCAACACCACGCACTTCGCCGCCGCGCACTGGCGCACCCGCTCCAAGGAGTCCGGCGGACCGGTGCACGGACGGATCGTCAACACCTCGTCGGAGGCGTTCCTGGCAGGTTCGGCGGGCCAGCCGAACTACGCGGCGGCCAAGGGCGGCATCGTCGGCCTCACCACCTCCACGGCCCTGGCCCTGGCCAGGTACGGCGTCACCGCCAACGTCATCTGCCCGCGGGCCCGCACCAGGATGACCGAGGACGTCTTCGCGGGCTTCCAGGAACCGGCGGACGGCCGGCTCGACGCGCTCGCTCCCGAGCATGTCGCGCCGCTGGTCGGCTATCTGGCCTCCCCGGCCGCCGCCAAGGTCAACGGGCAGCTGCTCGTGGTGCACGGCGGGATGGTCGCGATCGTCGAACGCCCCAGGGTGGCGGCGAAGTTCGACTCGTCGAAGGAGACGTTCTCCTTCGACGAACTCGACGAGCTGATCTCTCCGTACTACGAGGACCGTCCGCCGAACGAGACCTTCGCCGCGGCCGAGGTGCTCGGCCTGAAGCGGGGCTGACCACCGCGTCGGGAAACGGGTGGGACCCGGCAGCCGTCCGGCCGCCGGGGCCCACCCGTCCCTCGTTCGTCGATGTTCCGCGCGGTCAGGCCGCCCGGCCGTCCACCTCGGAGGGGCGGCGGTGGCGGCCGTGCGGCTGTGCAGACGTGTCGTCCATCGACTCACCCCCTCGGTGCTTTCCGTAGCCGCCGGCTTCGGCCCGGTCGGCGTCCTCCGGACGCGTCTGGGTCGTGTCGGTTCGGGCTTCAGACATGATGGGAAGTCACCCCGTTGTGATCGCTTGCATGTGTGTCCCGGGGCCGATCACGCCGGCCGCGCCCCCGCACGGTCACCACCGGCGACCGTCGGACACGACTGCGTGGCCCGGACCCAGATTTTAACCAGGCACCATGCGCCCCGTGAGAGGCGCCTGCCCCAGTGGAACCGGCTTGCACACGGGTAGAGGCACGGCGCCGCCGGACGGTTGCATACCGCTTCCCGCGCCGCGTCCCGACGACGGCCACCCGCCGGGTTCCTCGTCCGCCGGTGCCTCCAGCAGGGCCACGCCGCACGCCACGGCCCCGTCCGCGTACGGGAGTCTGAGCACACCGTCCCGGGTCCACACGCCGCGTCCGGCCCGCCACCCCGCGGGCGCGGCGTGTTGATGCAGCCGGCGTCCGGCCGGACGCCACACCCCGACCCACCTGCCCGCCGAGCCGTCGATCCGCAGCGCCACCGCGCAGCTCTCCGGCATCAGCATCTGGCCCGGCTGCACGGCGAACGGCGTCACCGCCGCATCGGCCGGGCGCAGGCACTCCGGGAAGCGCACCGGCAGGCAGCTGCCGAGCACCCCCCACCCCAGCCGGTCGTGCCCCGGCGCGTCCGAACGGATCATCAGCAGTCCGCTGTCCGGGTCGGCGAGCAGCAGCCGGTCGTTGCTGTCCGGGGCGATCTGCAGCAGCGGCGTCACCTCGCCGCCGCGCTCCAGGTCCACGGCGACCGCCTTGACCGGGCCGCCGCCCGGCATCTCCCGGTCCAGGGCCAGCATCCGGCCCGCCCGGTCCAGCCAGACACCGCCGGAGCAGCGCCCCGGAACCTCCGCGGCCAGCTCGGGTCCGAAGGCGCCGCCCGAAACCCGCCAGACGGAGGTGGCGCGCGGACTGGCCGACAGCGCGTACGCGCTCACGCCGTCCGGCGACGGCGGCAGCAGGGCCAGCTCCGCGCATTCGACCGTGCCGAGCGGGAGTTCGCCGGTCCCCGGGCCGGTCGGATAGAGCAGCGACACCGTGTGCCGGTCCGCCACCCGGCGCCGGATCAGCACCCGCCCGTCGGCCAGCGGCAGCACCTCGGAGTCCGGCTCCTCCGGCTGGTCCAGGGGGAGCGGCACGGCGTACGGCTCGTGCCCGTCGAGCGTCCAGCGCTCCACGAACCATGCCCCGCCCGCCCCACCGGACGGGTCCGCCGTCACCTGCGCGAGCGCGAGCCGGGCCGCGTACGAGCCGTCCGCGGAGAGCGTGAACGCGGGCGCGACGGGAGACGGGCCGGCGAGCGCGACGGGAGACGTCCCCGGGGGCGCTCCGCCCGGTCCGCCGGGGCCTTCCGGCGGATCGTCCGGCGAGCTGTCCCCCAGGACCGTTTCTCCGGTGTTCCCGGCGCCCTCGGCGTCCGGGAAGGCCCCGGACGCCTCCGCGGTCTCGTTCTCGATGGCACAGGCAGTCATGGACTGATCACCTCCGGCAACCGAAGGTAGTTTTCGCACTTCCTGCCGAACAACGCGAGCCCCGCCTCTTCACACATAAGGGTGGCGATGCCCTGATTCGCCTGAGAAGGAGGGGGTGACTGTGCTGGGCACAAGGAGGATGCGTAAGGTTAGGCATCCCTAAGCAATACCTGTGTGACCCTTACAAATGGAGCAAGTGATGTCCCTTCGTCGCCGCGGTACCGCCGCAGTCGGCCTGGCGGTGGCCGCCGCCCTCTCCCTCTCGGCCTGCGGGAGCGACGACGGCAAGTCGGACGGTTCGGCCAAGTCGGAGGGTGGCGACAAGAAGGCCGCCGTCGCCACGGGCGGCAAGGACTTCGGCGACGCCGCGAAGAAGACGGCGGCGTACGGGACGGACGCCAAGGCGGGCCAGTTCCCCCGGACCCTCACCCACGCCATGGGCAAGACGGAGCTCAAGTCCGCCCCCAAGCGCGTCGTCGTGCTGGACGTCGGCGAGTTCGACAACGTCGTGTCGCTGGGTGTGAAGCCGGTCGGCTACGCCCCCTCCGAGGGCGACGCGGCCATCCCCTCGTACCTGAAGAAGGACGCGGGCAACCCGAAGAACGTCGGCACGATCAACAACCTCAACCTTGAGGCGATCGCCGGCCTGAAGCCCGACCTGATCCTCGGCAGCCAGCTGCGCGCCGCCGACAAGTACGACGCGCTCTCCAAGATCGCGCCGACCGTGTTCTCCATCCGCCCGGGCTTCACCTGGAAGGAGAACTACCTCCTCAATGCCGCGGCGCTGGACAGGACCGCCAAGGCCGAGAGCGAGCTCGGCGCCTACGAGGCGAAGGCGAAGAAGCTCGGCGAGGACATCGGCCCGGACAAGCCGACCATCTCCATGGTCCGCTACCTGCCGGACCGCATCCGCCTCTACGCCAAGGCGTCCTTCATCGGCACGATCCTCGACGACGCCGGTCTGCCGCGGCCCAAGAACCAGCAGATCGACGACCTTGCCGCGGAGATCAGCCCGGAGAAGATCGACGAGGCCGACGCCGACTGGATCTTCACCGGTGTCTACGGCGACGTGAAGGCCACCAAGCGGGACACCACGCAGGCCAACCCGCTGTGGAAGAACCTCAAGGCCGTCAAGGAGGGCCGGGCCAAGAACGTCTCCGACGAGACCTGGTACCTCGGCCTCGGTGTCACGGCCGCGGACCTGGTCCTCGACGACCTCCGCGCCGACCTCGTGAAGTAACCGTCACCGAGCAGAATGTGGCGGTCCGCACGGACCGCCACAGCCATGGGCGGCGGGGCACACAGGGCAGGTAGCCTTTGCTTGTGCCCCGTCTGTCTGATGTCCTCGCCGAGCTCGACGCTCTCTGGCCGCCCGAGCGGGCCGAAGGCTGGGACGCGGTCGGCACCGTCTGCGGAGACCCCGACGCCGTCGTCGACCGCGTGCTCTTCGCCGTCGACCCCGTCCACGAGATCGCCGACGAGGCGATCCGGCTCGGCGCCCGGCTGATCGTCACCCACCACCCCCTCTACCTGCGGGGTACGACGACCGTCGCGGCCGACACCTTCAAGGGCCGGGTCGTGCACACCCTCATCAAGCACGACATCGCGCTGCACGTCGCGCACACCAACGCCGATACCGCGGACCCGGGCGTCTCCGACGCCCTGGCCGGCGCCCTCGACCTGCGCGTCGAGGGGCCCCTCGTACCGGACCCGTCCGACCCGAAGGGGCGGCGCGGCCTCGGCCGGATCTGCGTGCTCGACCACCCCGAGACCCTGGCCGAGTTCGCCGCCCGCGCGGCAGCCCGGCTGCCCGCCACCGCGCAGGGCATCCGGCTCGCCGGCGACCCCGCGGCGACGGTGCGCACCGTCGCGGTCAGCGGCGGCTCCGGCGACAGCCTCTTCGACGCGGTGCGCGCCGCGGGGGTCGACGCCTTTCTCACCGCCGACCTGCGCCACCACCCGGCCTCCGAAGCCGTCCAGCACTCCCCGCTCGGCCTGATCGACGCCGCCCACTGGGCCACCGAATGGCCCTGGTGCGAACAGGCCGCGGCGCAGCTGGACGCGATTTCCGACCGCCACGGATGGGACCTTCGGGTCCATGTCTCGAAGCAGGTCACCGACCCCTGGACCACCACCACCCACCACTCTTCTGGAGCCCCCAACTGAACGCCGCGCCCGCCGACCAGATCCGACTCCTCGACGTCCAGGCCCTCGACGTACGCCTGTCGCAGCTCGCGCACCGGCGCAAGTCGCTGCCCGAGCACGCCGAGATCGAGTCGCTCACCAGCGACCTCTCGCAACTGCGCGACCTGCTGGTCGCCTCGCAGACCGAGGAGAGCGACACCGCCCGCGAGCAGACCAAGGCCGAGCAGGACGTCGACCAGGTGCGCCAGCGCTCCGCCCGCGACCAGCAGCGTCTCGACTCCGGCGCGGTCACCTCGCCGAAGGACCTGGAGAGCCTCCAGCGCGAGATCGCCTCGCTCGCCAAGCGCCAGGGCGACCTGGAGGACGTCGTCCTTGAAGTGATGGAGCGCCGCGAGTCCGCCCAGGAGCGTGTCACCGAGCTGTCCGACCGGGTCTCCGCCGTCCAGGCCAAGGCCGACGACGCGACCGCCCGCCGCGACGCCGCGACCGAGGAGCTCGACGAGCAGGCCGCGACCGTCACCAAGGAGCGCGAGGTCGTCGCCGGTTCCGTCCCCGCGGACCTGCTGAAGCTGTACGACAAGCTCCGCGCCCAGCAGGGCGGGGTCGGCGCCGCCCGCCTCTACCAGCGCCGCTGCGAGGGCTGCCGCCTCGAACTGAACATCACCGAGGTCAACGACGTGAAGGCGGCGTCCCCGGACACCGTCCTGCGCTGCGAGAACTGCCACCGCATCCTGGTCCGCACCTCGGAGTCGGGCCTGTAATGCCCCAGCCGCGCCAGTTCGTCATCGAGGCCGACGGCGGATCCCGGGGCAACCCCGGGCCCGCCGGTTACGGAGCGGTGGTCATCGATCCGGCGACGGGGGAGACCCTCGCCGAGGCGGCCGAGTACATCGGCGTCGCGACGAACAACGTCGCCGAGTACAAGGGCCTCATCGCGGGCCTGAGGGCGGCGAAGGCGCTGGTGCCGGACGCCTCGGCGGACGGCGCGCTCCAGGTGCGGGTCCGGATGGACTCCAAGCTGGTCGTCGAACAGATGTCGGGCCGCTGGAAGATCAAGCACCCCGACATGAAGCCGCTCGCGGCGGAGGCCGCCAGGATCCTGCCGGCCTCCGCCGTCACGTACGAGTGGATCCCGCGCGAGAAGAACAAGCACGCGGACCGGCTCGCCAACGAGGCGATGGACGCGGGCAAGCGCGGCAGGCAGTGGGAGCCGTCGGCGTCGACGGCCTCCCTCGACACCCCCCGGACCTCGGCGGCCTCGGCCCTGCCGCCGGTCTCCGGCCCGCCCGGTGACGCGGCGGCGGGTGCGGCGAAGGCCCGCGCGGCCCTGGCCTCCCGGCCGGCCGCGGCCTCCCCGGCGGCCCCGCAGGTCGGCTGGGGCGTGGCGCCCGATCTCGGGGCGCCCGCCACCTTCGTACTGCTCCGGCACGGCGAGACCGCCCTCACCCCGGAGAAGCGGTTCTCCGGCAGCGGTGGCAGCGACCCCGAGCTCTCGGCGGCCGGCCGCCACCAGGCCGAGCGCATCGCCCGTTCGCTGGCCGACCGCGGCACGGTCGAGGAGATCGTCAGCTCCCCGCTGCGCCGCTGCCGCGAGACGGCGGCCGCGGTGGCGGCCCGGCTCGGTCTGGAGGTCCGGATCGAGGAGGGCCTGCGCGAGACGGACTTCGGTGCCTGGGAAGGGCTGACGTTCGCCGAGGTACGGGAGCGGTACGGCGCCGACCTGGACGCCTGGCTGGCCTCCGCGAAGGTGGCCCCCACCGGCGGCGGCGAGAGCTTCGCCGAGGTCGCCCGCCGCGTCTCGGCCACCCGCGACCGCCTCACCACCCGCTACGCGGGCCGCACGGTCCTGCTGGTCACCCATGTGACGCCGATCAAGACCCTGGTCCGGCTGGCGCTCGGCGCCCCGCCGGAGGCCATGTTCCGGATGGAACTCTCGGCGGCCTCGGTCTCCGCGGTGGCGTACTACGCGGACGGCAACGCGTCGGTGAGGCTGCTGAACGACACGTCACACCTGCGGTAGGGGCGGAGCCCCGGTTCCGGGAAGCGGGGAAGCGGGGCGAGGCCGGGAGACAACTGCGCCGCAGGCGGCGGTGGAATCAGCCGCGCAGCGCCGCCGCCTCGCTCGCCAGCCGCTCCACCCGCGCCCAGTCCTTCGCCGCGACCGCATCGGCCGGGACCATCCAACTCCCGCCCACACAGCCCACGTTGGGCAGCGCCAGGTAGGACGGCGCCGAGGCGAGCGAGATGCCGCCGGTCGGGCAGAACCGGGCCTGCGGAAGCGGCGCGGAGAGTGCCTTCAGGTACGCCGTGCCGCCGGCCGCCTCGGCCGGGAAGAACTTCATCTCGGTGACCCCGCGCTCCAGCAGCGCGACCACCTCGGACGTCGTGGAGACGCCCGGCAGGAACGGCACCCCCGAGGCCTTCATCGCGTCCAGCAGCCGGTCCGTCCAGCCGGGGCTGACCAGGAACCGGGCGCCCGCGGCGACGGTGTCGGAGACGTTCCGCCCGGAGATCACGGTGCCGGCACCGACCACCGCGTCCGGCACCTCGGCCGCGATCGCCCCGATCGCGTCCAGTGCCGCGGCGGTGCGCAGCGTCACCTCGATGGCCGGGAGGCCGCCCGCGACCAGGGCCCGGGCGAGCGGCACCGCGTCGGCGGCGTCCTCCAGGACGACTACGGGCACAACGGGGGCGAGGTCCAGCACAGAGGAGGTCATGCGCTCATCTTGCCGCGCCGAACGCACCGTACGCAACGAGCGTTGCGCATGATGCAACGCGTGCGATTCGGCGGCCCGCCGTGAGGAGGCCGTCGGCTCAGTGGATCTCCGTCACCACCACATCGATCGACCACGCCCGCCCGGCCCGCGCCGGAACCTCGGCCTCCACCGTGTACCCGAGCTCGCGCAGGGCCTCCACCAGCTCCGCGGGCCCCTTCGGCCGCGCGCCCGAGACCAGCAGATCGCGGACCAGCCGCCCCTTCGTCGCCTTGTTGAAGTGGCTGACCACCGACCGCTTCTCGACCCCGTCCACCAGCTGGGAGTGCAGCACCCGCACGCTCGCCGTGCGCTCCGCCACCTCGCCCTTCGGCTTCCACGCAGCGGTGTACGCGGAGGACCGCAGGTCCAGGACCAGCCCGTCGCCGGCCGCCTCCGGCATCACCCGCGCCATCGGGTCACGCCAGTACGCCCCGAGCGCGCCCAGCCCCGGCAGCTTCACGCCCATCGAGCAGCGGTACGACGGAATCCGGTCGCCCACCCGCACGGCGCCCCACAGCCCGGAGAAGACCAGCAGCGACTTCCCGGCCCGCCGCCTGGCCGCGGCGTCCAGGGAGGCCAGGCCCAGCGCGTCGTACAGCACTCCCGTGTAGATCTCCCCGGCCGGACGCGTCCCGGCCGTCCGGAGCTCCACGTTCTTCGCGATCTCGCCGCGCAGCCCCTCGCTCAGCCCGAGCACCTCGCGGGCCTTCTCCTCGTCCGCCGTGCACAGCTCGACCAGCTCGTCGAGCACCGCCGCCCGCGCCTCGGCCAGGCCGGGCAGCGACAGCGACTCCGGCTTCAGGGGAGCACCGCGCCCCGAGGCGGCCTTTCCTTCGGAGGGCGGCAACAGCACGAGCACGGCGGTTCTCCTTCGTACGCACGGTCGGGGGCGGGACCGGTTCCCCCGCGCCAGCGTACGGGGACGGCGGGCCCACCCGGGCCGCCGCCCGGCCACGCCGCCACTTGGCCGCGCCGTCGCCGGCCGCGTCGCCCGGGATGCCCGGGCCGCTGTCCGGCCGCGCCGCCTTCCGCGCCACCATCCGGCCGCTCGGTCACGGCGATGCCGGCGGGGCCGCGCCGCCTTCCGCGCCACCATCCGGGCGTCCGGTCACGGCGATGCCGGCGGGGCCGCGCCGCCTTCCGCGCCGCCATCCGGGCGTACGGGCCGCCGCCCGGCCACGCCGTCTCCCGCACCACCACCCGGCCACGCCGCCACCCCGGCCGCTGTCCGGGCGGGCCACCGCCCGGGATGCCGCCCGCCCCGCCCCGACCTACGCTCGGTCCATGCCCCGCCGCCATCTCCGCATGACCGGGCCGGCCGACACCCCGCTGAGGGCGTCCCTGCGCGAACTGCGCACCGAGCTCGGCCTCCCGCACGACTTCCCGGCCGAGGTCCTCGCCGAAGCGGCACAGGCGGCGAAGGACCCGGCGGTATCGGCCCACGAGGACGCGACGGACCTGCCGTTCCTCACCATCGACCCGCCCACCTCGACCGACCTCGACCAGGCCATGCACCTCGAACGCCGCCGGCACGGCTACCGGGTGCACTACGCCATCGCCGACGTCGCCGCCTTCGTACGTCCCGGCGGAGCGCTCGACACCGAGGCCCACCGCCGGGTGACGACCTTCTACTTCCCCGACGGCAGGGTGCCGCTCCACCCCACCCTGCTCTCCGAGGGCGCCGCCAGCCTCCTGCCGGGGCAGACCCGCCCCGCCGCGCTCTGGCGGATCGACCTCGACACCGAGGGCGGGGTCGTCGCCACCTCGGTGCGCCGGGCCCTCGTCCGCAGCCGCGCCAAACTCGACTACGCGGGCGTCCAGCGGCAGATCGACACCGGCACCGCCGAGGAGTCCCTCGCCCTGCTCCGCGACATCGGACGGCTCCGCGAGGAGCAGGAGGTCGCCCGCGGCGGCATTTCCCTCAATGTGCCCGAGCAGCAGATCGTCGCGCACGACGGCACGTACGGCCTCGAATTCCGCGCCCCGCTGCCCGCCGACGGCTGGAACGCCCAGCTCTCCCTGCTGACCGGCATGGCCGCCGCCCACCTCATGGCCGAGACCGGCACCGGCATCCTGCGCACGCTGCCGGTCGCCCCGGACGGCGCCGTGGCCCGGCTGCGCCGCTCGGCCGACGCACTGCACATCGACTGGCCGCACCACGTCCCGTACGCCCAGGTCGTCCGCTCCCTCGACCCGAACAGGGCCGACCACGCCGCGTTTCTCCAGGAGTGCACCACCCTGCTGCGCGGCGCCGGCTACACCGTCTTCGACCACGGCGAACTCCCCACCCCCGCCGTCCACGCCGCCGTCGCCGACCTCTACACGCACTGCACCGCCCCGCTGCGCCGCCTGGTGGACCGGTACGCGGCCGAGTTGTGCCTGGCCGCCGTCGCCGAACGGGAACCGCCGGAGTGGGTACGCGCCGCACTGCCCGGCCTGCCGAAGGAGATGGCGGACGGCACCGGACGCGCCAACACCGTCGAGCGCGAGTGCGTCGACCTGGTCGAGGCCGCGCTGCTCAAGGACCGGATCGGCGAGATCTTCGACGCGTACGTCGTCGACGTGGCGGACCAGGAACCCACCACCGGCACCGTCCACATCGACGACCCGGCGGTGGTCGCCCGGATCGACGGCGGCGACACGAAACTCCCGCTGGGGGAGCGGCTGCGGGTCAGGCTGACCAGGGCGGACCCCGGCTCGTCGAAGGTGCTCTTCGCCCCCGCGTGAGGCATGAGGCGTGCGGCGTGAGGGTGCCGGGTGCCCCTGGCCCAGGCACTCGGCCCTGGCTCCCCCCGGC